>JBOFUF010000075.1:0-3060 GCA_051652445.1 Shewanella sp. | reverse complement strand
GGATAAACCTCTTACCATCAAACAAAAATAGGGATATTTCAATAATTCATTATGGTGATCGAACTCGATCTATCACAATAAAAAGCGTGCCATTCTACTCCAGAGCAGCCTTGGCGCACAGGATTATTTTTGAACACTTATAAAACAATCCGCCAATCCTTGGGTAATCTCCACCAATCATCCACTGAATGAAATCCTCTGTAGCCAGAGTTAACGCTCTGTTCAATTGCCACATACGTAGAAAAACCCGAGTTAAGTAGCTGGATTTGCTACATTTAGCATTCAACACTCGCCAGCCAATATCGATTTTAGCATCCGCGGAATTGGCATAGACCCAAGTCAACGACTACGGAAACATAGTGCAATAAATTCTACGACATAATTAATCTAGCGTTCATATTACCGCGATACCCAATGCCAATAAGACTCGCTTCATTGACTCGCGATATCGTTAACTGCACTTATTTCGCTTGGTCTATGAATCACGAAGGCATGCCGTGCATAAAAAAATGTTTAATAAAAAACATGATAATAAACAACTATTTTATTAATAATGTATGGCATAGTCACATAGGTTAGCGTGATTTTATGACAATTATGCGACTGCAAAATAGTCCAGATGTGTGCTGAAGTCATCAGCTAACGTCAGCCGCGCAACCCTGCATCTTCAGGTTGCTCGGGAGTATACGCAATACCTGTTATAGAACGATGGATTCCAGCTTAGGTTTAGCTGACACCATTGCGTGCGCACCAAAATGGATTAACGCACCAAAATGCCACAGACAAAAGCACCATTATAGTGCAGGTAAGAATCAAACTCAGTGCAGAAAGACTTTTAACTTAAATTAATCATAAACTTAGATTATTGGCACAAATATCGCTATATAGCTCGCCAGTGAAGCTCAAGATAAACGACTTGAGTTAAAAAATGATAAGAAGGGTCATCCCTTTACCCTACCGGAGGCTTGAGAATGTCAGTTGAATCAGTTTTAAAGCAACTTGAAGAATTAGAAGTTAAGTTCGTTGATTTACGTTTTACCGACACTAAAGGTAAAGAGCAGCATGTATCGGTGCCTTCTCATCAGGTAGATGCTGATTTCTTCGAAGACGGCAAAATGTTTGATGGTTCTTCTATCGCCGGTTGGAAAGGCATTAACGAATCAGACATGGTGCTAATGCCAGATCCAACAACATTTGTACTGGATCCTTTCACCGAAGAAACCACAGCGCTGATCCGTTGTGACATTCTTGAACCCGGTACTATGACAGGCTACGATCGTGACCCACGTTCAATTGCTAAAAAAGCAGAAGCTTACCTGATCTCTACCGGTATCGCTGATACTGTATTGATTGGCCCAGAACCCGAATTCTTCCTATTTGACGACGTCCGTTTCGGTACTGACATGTCAGGTTGTTTCGTTAAAATCGACGCGAAAGAAGCCGCTTGGAACTCAGGCACTAGCTACGAAGGCGGCAACACAGGTCACCGTCCATTCACTAAAGGCGGTTACTTCCCCGTTGCACCCGTTGACTCATCACAAGACCTACGTAGCGCTATGTGTTTAGTGCTTGAAGAAATGGGTCAAGTGGTTGAAGCGCATCACCACGAAGTGGCGACAGCGGGTCAAAACGAAATCGCCACTCGCTTCAACACGCTAACGAAGAAAGCGGATGAAATCCAAATTCTGAAGTACGTAGTGCACAACATGGCACACGCTTACGGCAAGACGGCGACTTTCATGCCTAAACCTATCGTTGGCGATAACGGTAGCGGCATGCACGTTCACCAATCTCTGGCAAAAGACGGTGTTAACTTGTTCGCTGGCGACAAATACGCAGGTCTAAGTGAACTAGCGCTGTACTACATAGGCGGTATTATTAAGCACGCTCGCGCACTGAACGCTTTCACTAACCCAAGCACTAACTCTTACAAGCGTTTAGTGCCACACTTTGAAGCACCTGTTATGTTGGCCTATTCTGCCCGTAACCGCTCTGCATCAATCCGTATTCCTGTGGTACCGAGCCCTAAAGGCCGTCGTATTGAAGCCCGTTTCCCAGATCCACATGCCAACCCATACTTAGGTTTCGCAGCGCTGCTGATGGCGGGTCTTGACGGTATCCAAAACAAGATCCACCCAGGTGAAGCGATGGACAAAGATCTGTACGATCTGCCTCCAGAAGAAGCGGCTGAAATCCCACAAGTGGCAACCTCACTAGAAAACGCCCTTGAAAATCTGCAAGCTGACCATGAGTTCTTAACCCGTGGCGGCGTGTTCAGTGAAGACTTCATCCAATCTTATATCGTACTGAAAACAGCAGAAGCTGAGCGCGTAGCACGTACCACTCACCCACTTGAGTTTGAAATGTACTACAGCTTGTAATAGCTAACGGCCTGCAACGACTCACGGTATAAATGCATGCGTAAAGTATAAAAGCCCCAACAGCGTTGCTGCTGGGGCTTTTTTGCATCGCTATTTTGATAATAATGCAACGAAATCAAACAACCGTTGAATCAGCCTGATGTAGAGTGATTCACTGGCTCGATCTTGGATAAACAAACATAATCCCATGCGTAGAATCGTATGCCATGATGCGCTTAAGGATGTAACGCTTGGCTTGAAGCTTTACCTTTACACCATTTACCGCTGTTGTGCTGTTTTTTAAACGCGCACATGCTATTCCATCGACCGCTTATACCACTGTATTGGCGGCGAAATTCTTTAGCTGACGTGAGCCACGCATCGGAGGCTATGCCTAACTCGTTGAGTAATTTCGGCCGTTGATTATCGATAAAGCCTTTTTTATCATGGCGAATCGCGCGCCCTGTCCAATCGATAAGTTCAAGATAATCAGCAAAATGAAACGGGATGCCCGTTTGTTCACCAAGGTGTGCGGCACCCTCAAATTTGGCGAGGGATTTATGCCTTGTTTGATGAAGATTATCGGCGGGTAGCGCTTGTTGATTAGAGGGTGTGAACTCGTTATTGCGTGGATTAATCTCGCTAATCCTTTCTTGAATTGATGTGAAATCAGACTGTTGCAATGAGTCGACAATCCCTG
>JBOFUF010000074.1:0-4398 GCA_051652445.1 Shewanella sp. | reverse complement strand
TGCTCAAGCGCTCATGCCATTCGGTAAGTAAGGCATCGAGCAACATGGCTTCACCGTCGATTAAGGTGTCACCCTTCATATACTTAGTCGCAACGGCATGACCTTTGGTTATTTGACACCAGCGACTGATAATATCTTTTTGCGTTAACGATTTAGCTTTTTCGACATCAATTTTAAGGACGAGATGATAATGGTTACTCATCACTGCATAAGCACAAATATCGATACAAAAAATTGCAGACAAGACTTTGATTTTATCTACAATCCAGCCACGTCTATGCCCATAACTGCGCCCAGTGAATTTATCCTCACCGCACAAAAAAGATCTGCGAACACAACGATTTATCACATGATAATAAGGCGTTGAATTCGCATCAATTAACTGTCTTCTTGCCGAGGTCATCACAAACTCCACATAAGCAAAACAAGGATAATGTAAAGCTTAGTTTAGAGTGCAAGGAAAATACAAAAAGATATGGCTGTCCTCGCTTTTATATCACCAGGAAAATACAAAAAGATATGGCTGTCCTCGCTTTTATATCAATCCTGCTTTTTGGCAGCGTTCATTCACAATCTTGTTATCGTTAAGCTGAATAGCGCTAATTTGTTTAGCACGTCTGCACTCTTCAATGTCTACGGGGAATTGTTTGTCCCAAGCAGTCATTAGTTGTCGTTGCTGTTTGCTCATAGAATATTTCGGGTAGGTTTGCTCCATGTAAAGGTATGTGCGGGCAATGCGGCCTCTTGCTCGCTCTGGCGGCTGGGCTTGTTTGTTATCAATGCGCATATCACATGAGCCAAAATCTGACGCAACGTTTGGCAGTAGGGTAAAGTTGTAATTGCTTCGCAGTGCATTCACAGATCCAATAGCCGGAAATAGGTTGTGCATATCAGCCTGCATGTAACGATACTCTGCATTCATTTTCTCGGCGCAGTTGCGACCCTTGAAATTTTTTCCCTTACTATCAATGCATTGGGAGTTACCATCACGCCATTCAGCAAATGATCTGCCAAAATTTTCAGCAGGGACAACGTGTTCCCATTCGATTTTTTTAGCTCTTTTGGCGTGAGTGGAACTGGTAAAACCTTTAGGTGGGCTAATATTGCCTTTAGCATCAAAGGCAGCAGCGCAATAAAGGGTTTCGCGGTGATCTTGGTGCACTTTCATTAGCTGTTTTTTAGCTTTACTAAATGATTGGTTGCTCGTATTGGCTTGCACAGCCGCTGGCGTCACGCTTAGCAAGGCAGTTAATGCCACTGCGATAAAACTCCATTTCGTTTTCATATCAATCCAGATAAGTAATTTGGATAGCATTGTCGTTGATTTGAAAAAGAATGTTTGTGTTCCCGTTAGCGCTTTTGCCAATTGGTCAATCTCATCCCATTTAACCGATAACTTGATCTGTAAAGTAGGCGCTGAGATTCAATTCTGGAACGGATCTATGCAAAGATCGGACAGGCAGGCATAACTTCTAGATTGAAAGTAGTCCACTGTAATGGTCAACTCAAACTGGACACTTTTACTTGAGAATTCTCAAACTCTACAGGGAAGAAACTCGGCGCCCTGAGCGGGGCGATTACTGATGCGCCATCGACGGTGATCAATGTGGTGCACGACTTGAACGCTTGCCAGATCATCGAGCGGCTCAATCGCAAACTACCCTAAACAATGCCCAAACAATGCCCAAACACAGATCTTTGAGCATCGTTATTCGTCTGCTTAGCGATTTGCTTTTATCACCTCCAGCAACCTTAGGATATCGGCCTCATCGTTATAAATATGCGGCGAAATCCGGATCCCCATACTGCGGGTGTCGACACTAACGTTCGCGTTCGCTAGTGCCGTCATGATTTGCTGTTGCTGCTCACCAAACTGCAAAATCAGCGTACCACTGCGTTTTTCAACATCCCTTGGCGACACAAACTCATGGTCGAACTCGTGCGCCACAACATCAATTAACTGCTGATTGAATTTACGCAGCAAGGGGATACCTAGATCTGCTAAGTAGTGAATGCTGTGGGCGGCAATGGCATAAGGCGCAATGGATGGCGTCCCTCCCCAAAAGCGCAGTGCGGAATGCTGATAACGAAAGTCGTGGATATCAAATTCGAACGGATTCTCGTGGCTGAACCAGCCGACATCCTTAGGTTGGCAGCTATCGATTATGGATGGATTAACCCAGAGATACGCCGCCCCTGGTCCGGAGCATAACCATTTAACACTCGAACCGATCATAAAGTCGGGTTGCAGTTGCGCCAAGTTAAGCGGAATAATTCCCGCCGATTGAGCGACATCCACTAGGCTAAAGCAGCCGCGTGCTCGAGCGAGTGGCAAGATATCGTCCAGCGGTGCCTGCTGCCCTGTGTTGGAATAAGCATGGCTGACAAACAGCAGATCCACATCGCGACTGACATGCGCATCCCACACCGTAGGGTCGGTGATATCAAGCCCTTTAGGAATAAAGCGTACTTCGCAACTGGCGGGCAGTGCTTTTTTAAGGGCAAAACCCATGCTGGGAAAATCAATCTCACTCATCAACACCACAGCGTGTTCACGGTTTAATCTGTCGAGGGACATAACGATTTTAGTCAGCGCACTGGAAAGATTTATCTGGGGACAAAAATCCTTTGGGTGACCATTAAACAGTTTAGAGAGGGCAAAGGTAAAATCGTCAACCACTCCCAACCACTGGCCCCAAGGATCACGCCCAGACTCCTGCCAAGGCGCAAAAAATGCGTCTTTGAAGGCCTGCTCGGTTGTTTTTAGTGGCCGACCAACAGAATGGTTTAATAAATATCCTGGACCTGAAAGGCAAAAATCCTGTTTAAAATCTTCAAACATAGCGTTATTTCAAACTCCCTTTTAGCTTGTTAATATCATAATAACGTGTCCGAATATCACTGCGCTGAGCGGCGGCGCGTCTGTCTCTGAGTCGCTCCAATGACCCCAGCAGTACATGCAGCGGCGGACCACTGGCGGTCACTTTGGCTAAATGTTGTTGCTCCATGTTTGTCGCAGGCTCAGCAATATATTTAGTCACCAATTCATTGTGATGTTGAATAGCGGTTTGCCCATGTAATTCACACACTTCGATAAACAACTTAAGATTTTCTTGATACCAATTCTGATGAACACCGCCCTTGACTTGCAAAAAATCATCCATCAAATTCGGCCGACGCATACACTCGCGCAATAGCTGTTGATCCTCGGGCATCATGTATAAAAACTTGTCCACCAGCATCTGTGAGTAGGAGGCTTCGTTGGCAAAACAGAGACCTAGGGTTAAATCAATGACATTAATCCCGGCAAAGTCTCCGGCATTCGCGCCGCGGTAAATCACTGAGCCTACGCGGTAAGGTTTGTAGTAAGGGCGTACACAGTAAAAGAAACGATCCGTATCTAAGCGATTAAATAATTGGCTGTTCGATTCAATCACATCCTGCAATGCCTGTTTTGCCACCCGCAGTAAATCGTGACTAATAGGGTGGGAGATCCCGAGCGGCTGGATTTTTAATAAGGCATCGGCGGCGCGTTTGTAGGCCAAGATGCCCTTAGTGTTGTAATCCACAAATAACTTTTCATCGTCCAAATCGGTAAAGCGTTTATAAATGCCATTGTGAGCACGATTGTGCGTGGTTAAGTGGGCAGTGGCAAAGCGCGGCGTGACGCCTATTGAAGCACCGATGTGCATCGCGAGCGCTGAGGCCTCAGCCAATGGTGAGCTTGTTTCTCGCGAGGGTTCAGTAATGTCATGTCTCCGGCAGGCCGCCATATACAAACCCACATTACCGAGTAAATCGAAGGCGCTGTCGAAACCTTCATCTGTATTGCCTTCATCCAGTAAGACTTTGATTAACAAGCGTCCTTCGCGTTCTAACGCTTGCTTCTCGATCGCGCCGATATCGAGCACATTGGCGCGATCCACTTGCTGAAAGTAAAGTTGCTCGAGTTGTGAGTTCAGTTCCACAAAGCGGCTGCGGATCCATTCATCGAAGGCTTCGGTATTTAGAGTGGCTGGTTTCACGTAAACATCCCTGAGTATTGTTATCGTTTTTTTAAACGGAGCGAGGCCAAGTGATTGGCTAATCTGCCAGCCAATTTAACAAGAATGCAACTTATCGACCCGTGTTTCTAGCGTTAGGTCAAACTTTCGGTAAATACCATGCAAATTTTTATTTACAGCATGCGCTAGCTCAACTTTTTAAACACCTTTTCTCAGCAGAATGATCACGAAGTTACTCAATACTCAAATAGAAGTTACTCAATACTCAGCAAATTGTTAAGCGGTACGTTCCGCAGAGGTAAATCGGATGATTTTAATGGAATTTATAGTAGTGCTTAGCTGCCTACTACTCGGTACGCGTTACGGTGGCATGGGACTCGGTCTCATCAGCGGC
>JBOFUF010000073.1:0-1648 GCA_051652445.1 Shewanella sp. | reverse complement strand
GCCACAGAGACTAAACAGCGCTCGACTCGATCAGCCTCATTCTTAGTAATCAACATGACCGACAATGAATAATTCTTCATCTAAAAAACTCCAATCTCAATACTTTGCTAAGGATCAACTTCACCATTTCCAATAACCTAGCTTGCGACGCAGCTTAAACATTCGCAATATATTATAAGGTTTACGAACGTTAACGGTTGCGGGACTATCAATTAGCGCATTGGTAGCGGCCAAGACCCGCTGACTGGATTGGCCATCCTGATATGGATGCAATTGCTGACAAAATTTGTCTATATTTTCCATCAACTCTGACGGATAAGTTAACGCCTGTTCAATGGCCGATTCCACTTTTTCGGCAGTATCTACATTAAGCAGATATGGGGCATTTGTTCTATTTCCAAACGTAACCACCGGCTTTCTTAACAATAAAAATATTTCCAAGATTGAGGACGTATCACAAAGCATAACATCCGCGGCCTGCAGCAATGGGATCACATTGTCAGTTTCAATAAAGGTTAAATTATCGCTACGAATACTCTTATATTTATCCACTATGTCACGGGGCATTTTAGGATGAAATTGAACCAGAATACGCCACCGGCCTTTCGCAGCGAGATGCCCCATAAGCGCAACTAAGTGAGGAGCACAGCTCAAATTTCTGGAAAACGTGGAGCACATGAGCAATGTTTTTCGTGGATCCGATACTTCAGTGTAAGGATTGTTAACTGTTGGCGTAAAAAGTGGATCGAGCATTGGCCAACCCGTTTCTGTCACTGAAAAATATTTGTGCTGTACCGCTAACGCTTCAAACGGTTGAGTGGTATTAGGGCCTTGAGTACAATAAAGATCAAAGCACCCTCTAATCTCAAAGTGATCTAACCGCCCCCTACGATTTAACTTACCTGCGGCAAAACCATGAAACACAGCCACTTTTAACCCTGGGATGAAATTTGGGACAATATTTGCTGGAACAAAAACTGCGTCAGGTTTCCACTCCCTGATGGCATCGATGCTCAACAAGCGCTGCTCATCATCCTTAAGAAACTTCGGGTTGACCTCTTTTCCTTCTAAAAACCAGCAAACCTCACCACCTTGCGCGCGGATCACCGCCTGCAGCGGCCGTAAAATAGCGTAGGAATAGTTTTGCGAGATATACATCAAGTAACGTTTAGGGGGCATGTCAACTCTTCCTGTTAGTAACAACTCAATTTACAAAGTCATCCGCCCAACTAAAAGCCTTGATGCTTTTTCTTGAATTCCAGATACTTATCATTCTTAACTGGGAAGCACTCGATTAAATCATGTTGTATTTTTTTTAGTATTTCAGGCTGTATTTTGTAACCATCTTTAATGGAACTTAAGTCTTTGTTTACAAAATTACGTTCATTAAGATTTACTATCTCATGTTCGTTTATTCCGAATGCTGAATAGTAATCTTCAAATTTATAATCACCTACACCAGATTCTTTTGTGGTCATTCGTACATTTGGAATTCCTAATGAATCTGCAGTAATTAGTGCGTGCATAGCACTTGCTATTACATTCTCACACTCTGCGAGTTGTAGCATAAAATCTGAAGGGTCCTGTGAAATATCAATGAACACGGAATTATCAACATCTATTTTATTCAATAACTCATGACCTTTGT
>JBOFUF010000072.1:0-8239 GCA_051652445.1 Shewanella sp. | reverse complement strand
CGCCCGCTTGCACGTTAGGCAGTAAGGTGTGCTCGCTTGATAGCATAATCGCGAAAGCCAGACCGAACGACATGAAGAACAGTAAAGCGCCAAAGAAGGGGTACAGACGACCGATAATTTTGTCGACAGGTACCACAGTGGCGATTAGGTAATAAATGAAGATAATGCCCACAAAGATACTGATGTCCCAACCGGTAAGCTTACCTAATAAGCCTGCAGGCGCAGAGATAAAGACCACACCAACCAGCAATAACAGCACGATAGCAAACACGTTCATGAAGTGTTTGGCACTCTTTCCTAAATATTTACCGGCAAGGTTTGGCACAGATTGACCGCCGTTGCGCACCGACAACATGCCAGAAAAATAGTCATGTACAGCACCGGCAAAGATACAGCCCACTACAATCCACAACATGGCCGCAGGACCATAGAGTGCACCTAAGATAGGACCAAAGATTGGGCCGACACCCGCGATGTTCAATAATTGAATTAAATAGACTTTGCCTTTCGACATCGGCACAAAGTCGACGCCATCAGTCTGAGTGAAAGCGGGTGTTTGACGATTTGCGTTAATGCCGAAGACTTTCTCGACAAAGGCGCCATAGATAAAGTAGCCGCCGATCAGTAAACCGACACACAGTAGGAACCACATCATTTTTGTTATCTCCCCATTTTGAATTCTGGCGAGTGTAAACAAGTTGTTGATATAAAACTTCGCAATCTCAATGAGTGGTCGAAAATGCAGGGTGAGCGGTAATTAGTGGGCTTGAGTGGTTGCAATCGTATGTTAACGGCGGGTGTTGTTGGCCATCTTATGGTTAAAAACATGCCGCTAAGATGGCTTCTTGTTGAGTTATTGAAAGCCAAATAGCTGTTTAAGGCTTTTTAGATAGCGGCGTGATACGGGGACTTTGTCACCTAAATGAGTCGTGACTGCTGCGCCCGTGTCTAACAGCTCAATGTCTGCAATGGCTTTAGGTGAAATTAAATACTGTCGATGACAGCGCACAAGGGACGTTTTTTCTTCAAACACTTTTAAGGTTAATTGAGTATGAACTTTACCTTTAGTGCTGGCGACATGGATGCCGCTTAAATCACTGAACACATATTCCACGTCTTGGATGGCAATCACCTTAAGTTTATTCCCGCTGTAGCACGGAATATGTTCAAGACTCTTCGGCGCTATGGCGTCCAGAGCTTGAGGCGTGAGATTTTTACGCACCCGAGTGAGGGTTTTACTGAGTCTGCCTGCATCTATCGGTTTGAGCAAATAATCGAAGGCATGATTGTCAAAGGCCTTGACGGCAAACTCATCATAGGCGGTAACAAACACAATTTTTGGCATGTTATCAGGGTCGAGCATCGCGATAAGTTCCATGCCAGAAATGCGCGGCATTTGGATATCAAGAAAAATTAACTGCGGTTTTTCTTTGGCTATGCTTTGCAAGGCCTCGATAGCATTGGCACATTGACCTAGGATGTGAATGTCGTGTTCTTGCCCCAAAAGGTCAGTTAATTCTTCACGAGCAAATAACTCGTCATCGACAATTAAACAAGTGATCACGTGCGGCTGTCCATATTGGCTGTTCCTGTGGATTCTACGGGCAATCTTATGGTAACACGGGTCAACTGATCAGCTTCGCACTCCACAGTGACACCATATTGCTCGCCAAACATATTTTGAATACGCTTATGTACTAAGTTCATCCCTAGGCCTTCTGAGCCCTCAACGGGTTGATACAAGCCAGCATTGTCTATAACAGCTAACTCCAACACCTCATTTTCAAGCTTACCAGTCACTTTAATCTGCCCTTGCTCAATCATATGCGATGTACCGTGCTTTACCGCATTCTCAATGATCGGCTGCAAGGTAAAGGCGGGCACTTTGCAGTGATACAATGATTCAGGTATCGCGATACTGACTTGTAATTTATCAATAAAACGCGCTTTTTCAATGGTGAGATAGGAGGCGATATGATCGAGTTCATCCCCTAGTGTGACTAAGCCTGTTGTGCGCTTTAAATTGATCCGTAAAAATTGAGATAACTGCTGCAGCAATTGTTTTGACATATCGGGATCGCGCTTAATAATGGCGCTAATGGTATTAAGTGCATTAAACAAAAAATGCGGATTAACCTGCGCCTGCAACAATTTAAGTTCGGCTTGAGTCAGTAAGCTCTGCTGTTGTTCAAAACGACCATACAGAATTTGGTTTGATAACAGACGGGCAATACCTTCACCTAAGGTGCGGTTAATATTTAAAAAAAGTTTATTCTTAGGCTCGTAGAGTTTAATGGTGCCAATGACTTCGGTATCACTGCGAAGCGGGATCACCAAACTTGATCCTAAGCGGCAATGCGATGAAATCGAGCATGCATAGGGCGTTTCAACGCCATCGGCAAACATGACCTTATTTTGCTTGATCGCCTCTAAGGTGATCTTGGAAGAAATGGGTGTACCAGGTATATGATGATCGACACCCATGCCGATAAAGGCTAATAGTTTATCTCTATCTGAAATGGCCACAGCACCCACATTGGTTTCTTCGATGACGATCTGGGCGACGCGACTACTGCTTTCTTCGTTAAAGCCTTTAGATAGTATTCCGACACTACGTTCGGCTATCTTGAGTGCTTTGGTCGAGAAAGTGGAGGATAGTTTATCGAACATGGTTTTTTGGTCGCGGATCATGCTCATAAAGAGTGCTGCGCCAACGGAGTTGACTAACAACATGGGCGGCGCAATTTGACGCACTAATTCCCCCGCTTCATCGAAGGGGCGGGCGACCAAAAGTATGATACTCATTTGCATTATCTCAGCATAAAAAGTCACGAGGCAAACGAGTAAGGGATTGTAGATCAGTTCACTTTTATTCGCGCGCCTTAGGTAAAAGCTAATCATCCCCGCGGATAAGCCTTCTAAGGTGGTAGAAATCGCACAGGCTATATCAGTAAACCCCCCCATACTGTAGCGGTGCAATCCGCCGGTCAGTCCCACTAGAAAACCGGTAACGGGTCCTCCTAATAGTCCACCCAACACCGCTCCCATCGCGCGGGTGTTGGCAATCGCACCGGAGGTTTGCTCACCAAAATAAGTCGCCATGATGCAGAAACTTGAAAATATCAAATAGATAAAAAATTTATGTGGCAGACGAGGGGAGGTTTCTGCAAACAGTTTAAACAGTGGTGTTTTACTGACTAAGTAAACAATCACTAAGTACAGCGACATCTGTTGAGTCAATAATAGGATCAAAGACATAATGGCTCACATTATCATCACAGATGTCGGCATAATCGTCTCAAGTTGAACGTTTGTGCGCGAGATCAAGGCTTGAATTTAACCGTTAGGATATAAAGGACAATAATATTGCATTTTTAGGAGGGTATATGTCCAATTCTGTTCACGGTCATGATGTTATGACGCTGATGGTAGCGCAAGGGGCCGCTATTATAAAGCCTGAATTAATTTCCCTGATGGAACAACAGTTTGGCTTAGCGGCTCGATATCATACTTGTAGCGCAGTTGATTTGAGTGCCGAAGCATTAATTGAGTTGCTCATAAGCAAAGGTAAGTTTGATGAAACGCCCGAAGGCATCAAACTGGTGGCGGGGCTAAAGTGTGACCACTAATATAGTGTGACCACTAATATAGTGTGACACACGTTGATCATAGTGTTCACTGGTTGATCATAGTGTGGCACAGAGCATAACGGATGTTTACTGATTGCGCATATCAACTCAAAACCCAAATGATAATTGCCTGCATCTGGGGTCTTGAGGCTTAGTTAGGTTATTTGAAACTCAAGTTTCATCGTACCGGTTTTTTACAATTTGCTCCTGCTGAATTGGGGTGAGTTGGCTAAATTCATTGATCAAAATGCGCAGTAATCGAGATTTCGCAATGCGAGTCGATTTCGATAGCGCATCGAGCTGATAAATACAGTTTTCTGTGAGGGTAAAGGTCGCGTGGCGATAAAATTTAGTCGACTTTTTATCTAATCCCTTAGCGATGGCGTGCGCAGTTAATATGCTCGCCTTACCTAGAGCGTAGTTATTGGCGTCTTCAATGAAATCATCAACTGAAACCGGTTTGATGATTTGATTAGGTTTCTTACGTTTAAGATCAGTTAAGCTCATAGCTATTTTCTGGTGGCATGGCGAATAATTCATCCGCGATTGAGCGGATCTCATCAGCAGCTTTCCCCTCGGGTTCTATTTCAACAACGGAAGAGCCTTTTTCTTCACTATCATCATAAATATTTCGGCAAAAGGTGACTGAGTTCAATACCCTTAGCCCAAAGGAGTGCACTACATCTTTGGCTTCTAAAATACGTTTAAATTGCGTTGGAAGCGGAGGACATTGGGTTAGCACTATGGTCGCGACCATTTTAGGATTCACCATCTTACAGGTGCTTAGCATATCTTCCATATGGGGTAATGTCTTGAGATCGCGTCTCTTTGGTCTAAGGGGGATGACAACATACGTTGCCACCGACATGGCTGCTCGCATGGCTAAGTTATCTTGACCGCCACAGTCTACAACCACGTAATCAAAACGTTCATTGAGGCTGAGTAAATCATTACGAATTTTGCCATATAGCTGAATACAATTAATACTTGGCAGGCTTGGATCATTGTTTCTTGCTTGGATCCAATCTGAAGTTGTGCGCTGGGGATCACAATCAACCATAAGGATATTTGCTTGAAATTTTTGCTTAATATAAACGGCAATATTTTGAGCGAGACAACTTTTCCCGCTCCCCCCCTTTTCACCACCTACCAGCAAGATCATATTGACGCCCCTTGATGAATCGTTTCATTCATTGAGTGTAGAACAGAGCCATTAAACCTGCGAAATTTAAGTTAAATTAAAGGAGTTGTATGCCGATGTGATAGCTCTGGTCATGGCATTTAGCGCAACGGCAGACTTGTCCCTTGACCGTATTTTGTTGTGTTGAATTGGGATTAAAGGTGACTTCAATAAGTTCACCGAGTTCAAAGGGTCTTTTATAATCGAATAAAAGCCCCAGTCTTGCCAAGTCGATACACACGCCTTCATCAGTTTGTTTAATGCCTTGAATGTCAACCCAATTCAGGATAACTCGTTCGGCTTCCATGTCCAATCGAAGCGATGTGCGTTTTTCTTCAAAACCATTCGTATGGTCACCCATAGCTCAATTGCCCCATAAATTATTTATTTCAGTAAAACTAGCATAATTGCTTTTTGACAGAATACCAATATGAAAGCTAGGTCTTTGATAATAGATTTAAAACGTGACAGCTGATGCCATTGATTCAGGTTTCAATGGCACCAATTCAGGTGTTTGATTAATTGTCGTATTCTTGGTTTTTGGGATAAGGCATTTTTAACTGGCCCCAACGAATAACGATCACAGTGCCTGCGAGAATTAATGTCGATATTGATATGGCGGCGATTCGCCAGTCATCCATACTTTTCATATCTAAGATCAGATAACGTGCTAAGGCCACGATAGCAATATAAAGGGGCATGCGTACGGGTAATTTACCTGATTCATAGTAGTTAGCGACCATAGCTAACACTTCTAAGAAAATGAATAATAAGAGCAAATCTGCTAGCGCGACCTTCTGCATATCAATGATATGCACAATTTCTTGGCCTATCGCGACTATGGTGGCAATGGCGATAATAAACAGGACTAAGTGTTCAACGGCTTTGAGGCCTCTAGAACCATATCGGTGATAAAATGGCACGGGTATTCCCTACTTGATGTTTTTATAAATAGTAACAGTAAAAATCCGCTTATAGGGAAAAGCTAGGTGCTGCTGCGTGACCTAGGTCACAGATGTGTTTAATCTTAAATTTTGCATAACGCCCGCAGTGAGTAAGTTCTAATCCGGCCGAGCATTGATTCTGGCATGCACAACAGAGGTTAGTCGCATATACCGAAATTACAGAAGGCGATGATGCTGCAAATCATCGCCGGAGTCGTACAGAGGGTGACGATTGCGTCATCGTTGCTGTTAGTCATCCCTAAGCAGAGCCGCTAGAAAGCTTAATCGAAAGGCGATAAGCGCTAAACCGATAGTGAGAAAAGGTAACTGAGATGCACAGTAAAGGGGGGGCGACTATGATGCTTATCAGAATACCGCACGATACCATTCTATGTGTATCTGTTCACATTTATTTGTGAACACTCATTGTTGCATTGTTGCATTGTCGTATTAAGCGTTGAAAGTAATGTTTTTTGCGGGGTAAGCATAACCTTGCACCATATCAATAGATGCGAATTGCTTGTGAGAAATAGTTGGAGATACGAGCTCAACCTATGGGATGTTACATCATTAGTGCAGTGATATGTGACAAGCATTAGCGTGACGGGAGTGAGCGCTAATGTTGTTGTCCGATTATTAGACCAACGAGTGCATTCACATAAACGACAGGAAGCTGAGGGTTATTAATGCTTGCGTTTTTGCCACTTAAACATAATCGAATATTTCCACAGATTATTAATCAGTAAGTAACCTACCGCGGCAAAAATCACACCGAGTACGAAACATCCAAGTAAGAAAGCTGGGCCTATGGTCGCAAGTGATGCTTCAATCCACTGCCAACTGGCTTCGAAGGCAAAATCTTGAGGAGGATGGTTGAGTATTTTTGCGCCAAGTAAGTACGCACCATAAAACATCACTGGCATGGTTAAGGGATTGGTTATCCATACTAATGCGACTGAAACAGGAATATTAACGTTAAATAGAATGGCAAACGCTGCCGCAACGACCATCTGAAATGGCATAGGGATCCAAGCGACAAATAATCCCACGGCAAATGCGCCTGGGGCGGATTTACGATTAAGTGCCCATAGATTGGGATTATGTAATAAGCGTCCGAACATGCGTAAGTGTTTATGTTCACGCAAGGCTTCAGGTTTAGGCATAAATCTTTTAATTAAATTTTTTGGCATATGCTGAAATTACTGTCTTAACTTAATTCATTATGAATCGATTCATGTTTGGCTTTAGTGCCATCTTATTATCAGCGATGTTATGGCCTTCGCTGCCGCCAGTCAGCTACATACCCTATCTTATTGCCGGGGCTCTCATCTTGCATCGAAAAATTCCTTTATGCGCCGGAGGGCTTTTTGCTATTGCATGGCTAACTGGCTTTTGCTTAGGGTTAACGCGGCAGAGTCCACCGATGTTACAACAACCGATACAGGTCAGGGGCGAAATCATATCACTAGTTAGCCGAAACAGCGATTGGCTAAGTTTGGATATATCACTTATTAAACCAAATTTAATCTTAGGGCCAAACGCAAAATTGCGACTCACGTGGAAACAACCGCCAGAAGTCGATGTGGGTCAGGTTTGGCTGTTTACTTTTACGCCAAAGAGCATTGCTAGCGTGTTGAATCAAGGTGGCTACAACGAACAGAAGCAATTGATTAGCCAGCATGTAGTCGGTAAAGGACGGGTGATAGAGGCGCAGTTACTTGCGAATTCACCTTCATTGCGCAATAACCTTATAAACGCATTGACACCTGAATTAGCCTCTTTACCTCAAGGTGATATTTTACTCGCCTTGCTTTTAGGTGAAAAACAGTTGATATCAAAAGAGCGATGGCAAGCGCTAAGGCAGACGGGTACGGGTCATTTAGTGGCTATTTCTGGTTTGCATCTCTCTGTCGTCGCGGCATGGATTTACACTTGTCTTGTGTTTGGTTTAAGTCATGTTGTGCCACATCAGAGTCGGCGTAATATGACTTTTGCATTAGTCGCCGCGGGCATCGGCGCTGCGTTTTATGCTTATCTTGCTGGCTTTGGCATTTCGACTCAGCGTGCACTCGTGATGATATTACTGTTAATGTTACTGAGTTTATTAAAACGATTCTCTAGCGCGTGGGAGCGTTTGCTGTTTGCACTGTTTATCGTATTGTTACTTGATCCGCTTGCTTGTTTAAGTGCCGGATTTTGGCTGTCGTTTTGTGCCTTAGGGATTATTTTATACACTTTAAACACTCAGCCCAAAGAGTTTACCGCGGTGTCGACTCGAAGGGCGCGTATATACGTGGGGCTTTTACAATTTTGGGCTATCCAGTGGCGCCTGAGTCTTGGGCTTGGATTATTGCAAGGTGCGCTTTTTGGTGGCGTAAGTTTGCACAGTTTGTGGATGAATATCCTCGCCGTGCCATGGTTTAGTTTCGTGGTTATTCCCTTAGCTATGGCGGGATTTATATGCTGGTGGTTTGGGACTCTGTTTG
>JBOFUF010000071.1:0-2227 GCA_051652445.1 Shewanella sp. | reverse complement strand
TGTCCGTTGATACCGCAAATTCAGCCTGTGCAAGTAGAGACCAACCAACGCTAATCCCCTAAAAAATATAAACAAAAAGGTGCCCTACTTAAAAATATCCCCAATAGCTGCAGTCATCATCCCATTAGCAATATGTTTTTGTATCTGTCACATGAAGTATGGAAGTCAAAACCATAAGGCGGAATAGCCGATAAGATAAATCCACTCCCCTTTTAAATATAAAAAGAGGAGCGATACTTTTATCCCATCGATATAGATCAAGCCAATTTAAAGGCCTTTATTTTGGGGAGATGTGCGGCGAGCTGAGGGAATTTGTGGGGCTGAACGGCATCCCAATCAATCGAATAATAGGGGCTTAATTCAGTGGCGAGTTGCTGATTATCGAACACCTCATCATTCACCGAAAATATGCACATCGCCTTGTGGCTATTCTTTTCACGAAATTGCGACACACACTTATTGGCAATGTCGGCATATTCTTCTGGGCGGTCAATCTTGCCCTGCATATTATCTTCTGGATGCAAGTTAGGATTAATCAGTACAGATTTAAAACCATTTAAAAATCCGATGCGTTCGGCCCAATAAGCGCCAAGCCCCACGCCAACCATTAACGGCGCAGGATCGTCGCTATGCAGCATTTCCTTAGCGACTTGCTTGAGCAAATGCTGCATATCGTGTTTTGGGTGCGAAGTGCTGTAACTTAACAACCGTACATCTGGATCAATAAATTGCAGCTGACGCATTTTTTCGTGATTACCTGGGCTAGTGGCATCAAATCCATGAAGGTAGAAAATCATATCAAGGCCTTTTAATCATGTTAAACAACAGTAAATTGACTCACCCTAACAAAAGAAAAGTCTCACCGCTTGCGCTACATCAAACTTTCGCCTGTTGAGCCAAACAAATTTGCTCGGCAAGCTGCTTAGCGTTTTCCCAACGGGCAGTATTATCAAGCGCCGCTAACGTTTGCGCGGCATTGGGCTTAAGTAAACTGGCAGGATATTGCGGCGCGCTCGCAGGCCAAGTAAAGCCATCGAGTAGCGACATGACGCCCGCATTGTCATTGCACACTAGAATCATGTCGCAACCTGCGGCTAAGGCTGCGCTGGCCCTTGCACGGTAATCACCCGCAAACCCTGCGCCTTGCATGCCAAGATCATCAGAGAAAATCACCCCGTTAAAGCCAAGCTCTTTGCGCAGCACTTGTTTTAGCCAGTATTGGGAGAAGCCCGCTGAGTTAGGATCGACTTTAGGGTAAACCACATGCGCAGGCATAACACCTAATAATTTTCCTTTTGTGATCAGCTCTTTAAATGGAAAAATATCCTTTGCAAAAATCGCCTCAGCATCACGATCATCAATGGGTTTTTCATAATGCGAATCCGCCACTACACTGCCGTGTCCAGGGAAATGTTTCCCCACAGCGCCCATGCCCGCAGCACCCATGCCAGAGATAAAGCTTTCGGCCAGAGTAATGACCTCGGCAGGCTCAGAGCTAAAGCTGCGTGTGCCTATCACTTGGCTTACGCCGTTTAAATCCAAGACGGGTGCAAAACTTAAATCGATGTCGCAGGCCAATAATTCGATTGCCATCAAGAAACCCAGCTCACAAGCCCAACGCTTGGCCAATACCATATCACCCTTAGCTGCGGGGAGGATGTCACCCATCGCTGGAATAATGGTAAAGCCATCACGGAAACGTTGTACTCTGCCACCCTCATGATCGACGGCGATTAATATTTCTGGGCGGATTTGGCGTACCTGTTGTACCAGACGGATCAACTGTTCACGGCTCGAAAAATTTCGGGAAAATAGAATTAAACCACCCACCTGTGGATGGCGTAGCATCGAAGATTCAGCCTCGCTGACGTCCAACGACAGTAAATCCAACATTAAATAGCTCATACTTCTCCCTAAAAATATTCATTAATACTCAAAAATTAACCATTCAAGCTATAAGGGGTTCGCGCTCACAAAAAAATGCCAAAAAGCCAACTAATCAACTCTCTAGCGCGGTTAAAGGCTAGATTCTGGGCCATAAAATGGCCAGTAAAAAACACCCAATTAAGTTCAGCTTATCCGAACCCCAATGCATAAAAAAAACTAATGTGAACTGGCGCACTAATCTATGTGATACTGGATGCAGAGTATTACACAAGCAGATTTTGCATGAAAGAGCACCGCCATTAACCAGAGTTCACGCGAAAGATTAGCGTGCTTCAAGCTG
>JBOFUF010000070.1:0-10617 GCA_051652445.1 Shewanella sp. | reverse complement strand
CACGATTGTGGCGCGCCAGATTTGATAAGGCCATCTGCATAGGCAGCATAGAAGGATTGAATGCCGCATTTTCTGCGTAGCGACCACAATAGGTTGCGCCATCATGGGTTTCTAATACCACAGCGGCAAAACTTTGGGTGTAAGGTGCATAGCTTAAACCTGCATGATCTAAGCCTTCTATGATCATAGGATCGGCACTGTCTAGTGCAAATTCAGTTTGTTGCTTGGCCATTAAGGGCGAAGTGACATTTAAGTCTTTTGGCCCAAAAGCATAGGGTAAATAATAGGCCAAAGGATGGCTTTTCTGTGCGGGTAGATGAATGCTGATCTTACTCCCCTCAACCAGTTCATTCATAAATTGACGACAATGACCGCAAGGACTGGCATTAACTATGATATCAACAATTTGGCTTTCACCACTGAGCCATGCGTGGCTGATAGCGCTTTGTTCAGCATGAACAGAATGAAATAACGCTTCACCGGGTAATTCTAAGTTGGCACCCATGTAGATATCACCGCTTTTTCCTTTAGCAATCGCGCCGACATAAAACTCACTGATAGGCGGTTTCGCCAATGCCGCGGCTATCGGCAGTAATGCTAATAACACTTCTGCTTCGGTCATTTTGCTTGCACTGGTTAGCGTAGCAAGTTGCTGCGCATTAATGTGTCCAGCAAAATGATGCTGCAACATTGGGATAAGTGCATCGGCTAACGGCGTGGGCAGTTGGGTTATGCTACGAATGAATCTATCTTGCATTTCCCGATTCCTTACTTGTTAAGTTTATGGGTGATCATTCTAGTCATGTTGTTACAGAATAAATGCGAGTTAGCTCGCGTTTATCAGCGCTAAATACCAGTGCAATCGATAATCATCAATTTATGTTATTTATGTGAGTCTATGCACTCACATAAATAACTTTAACATTATTAAATGAATGACTTACACTTGGTTTTGCAAAGTTTAAAGTTCACGTAAATAATGACAAAGTGCTGCTAGTAGCTTCTGCTTAGTCTCATCCGCTTGTGTCTCATGAAGCAGATTTTCTAATTTAAGTACGTAGTCTTGATCGGCTAAGCGACTTTGACAGAATTCACGCCAGCGCAGCGATTCGGCATAATCGAGTTGTTCAGGGTAATTACGGGCACGATAACGAAACAGCATCTCAGGAATTCGAGGGTCATCAAACTGCAAGTCTAGCGCCGCTAAATTTTGCGCGAGAGTATGACGGATAATTTCCATTTTTGCTTTATCCGCTTGGCTAAAAAAGCCTCCTGAATACAGCATCAAATCGGGATCTTTGGTCACTCTACTTTCATCGTGCTCAAATAACAGTGCTAATTTTTCGCGTAATTCAGGGTGATTTTTTAAGCGTTTATACTGCTCTCTAGCAAATTCTTTATCTATGCCTAAACGAGCGGCATGTTCATCACTGAGGATTTTTGCCGAAGTGATAAAAGGGCATTTATTCAGATGAATTTGTTTTACCGCAATAGGCAATTCATCTTCAGCAAGATCAGCTCTTGCCGTATACATGCGTGTTTTAATTTGCTCGATATCTAGCTCAAACAGCGGAGTTAAATCCATCGCTAAATTAACGCAAATTACCGCATTTTTGTTGGTTGGATGGTGCGCTACGGGTGAAATCAACGTCGTACAACCATTGCGTGCACTAATTTTAGAACTCACGTGAACCAAAGGTTGCATATTGAGTACATCGATTTGATCGCTCACGGCTTGTTTACGGCGCAGATCAAAATAGTACTGATATAACTTAGGCTGTTTCTCGCGAATGAGTTTTGCTATGGCGATGGTAGCGTACACATCGGACATCGCATCATGGGCTTTCTCATGGCTTAAACCATTTGCTTGGGTCAGATGCTCGAGTTTAAAGCTAGGAGAGCCATCCTCTTTGGTTGGCCAGTTGATACCGTCGGGCCTAAAAGCGTAACAAGCGCGCACTAAATCTATGATATCCCAGCGAGAATTTCCATTTTGCCATTCACGGGCATAGGGGTCGATAAAGTTCCGATAAAAGCCATAACGACTCACTTCATCATCAAAACGCAGCGAGTTATAACCTGCGACACACGTATTTGGTTGGCTAAATAGTGCTTGAATACGTCCCATAAACTCAGTTTCAGGGATGCCTTTTAAATTGGCTAACTGCGGGGTGATCCCTGTGATTAATATGGCTTCTGGTGACGGCAAATAATCAGGGGCTTGCTTGCAATAAAATGTCTCTGGCTCGCCGATGATATTGAGATCTACATCTGTTCGAATACCTGCAAATTGCGAAGGTCTGTCTTTGGCTGGATTGGCTCCAAAGGTTTCATAATCATGCCAGAATATTGATCCTGATTTATCGTCTTTCATCTTCATTTTTCATTCTCTAAAACATCTAACTTAATGTTATAAATAGTTAAATTGCTTTAATTGGATTCGTTGTCATTCACATCAATTTAGGCAAGGCCATTTATGGCTCCTGCATAAATGGCATTCACGCCATTCATGGCGATTGCGGTTATTTGCAGACCTAGCGGACTAAGTTAACAATAACCAACACCGCATAAAGTGCGTTACCCGGTGGTTAACATCAGCCGCCGAGACGGCGCGCCTAGGGCACTGCACTTGCGTGTTGCATCAATTCAAAAGGTGACCGACATTCTGTCATTGATGCGCCTTGAATTGAAGCACCCTAGGCGCTCTGAAACTCGACTCTTCAGGTAGCTTGGGTATATCGATTAAAACGGTGAAATAAAAGCTAAAACTATACGGACACATGGGCATAAACACTAATTATATAACAAGCGGTTACGTCCAATAAATGCTAAGCCATTTTCAGATAAACTAACGTTTGCTAACTGTGATGCTTTAAGTGTTCGTATTACCTCTGCTGGACTATAACATGACAGCATCAATTTAGGATTGATAATCAATCTGGGGGCTTAATCCTTGCTCTATCACTAAATGTGCAACGCATTGATGTAAGGAAACAGAACCTGAGTGACCTAGGATGGTGCGACGTATGACTCTCATCTGTCGAATCATACGGCCAAGCAATTCTCCCATCTGGGCGACTCATTTTAAGTAGAGAATGCTATGTTGCTACCTACTCGTATTTCGCAACGACTGACAATGGGCAGTGTAGTATCGAATCTAGCTTACGGCATTTTGCTAAAGGTGCAGAACGTAGTTTTATTTGTGTGATGATATCAATAGGGTGTGACTGTAAATTGCTGATTTATAAGTTTAACTTTCTTGGAAAGTCTTGCTTGCAATCAGTGTGGCAACGAGTGTGCCACACTGATTCACGGGCCTTTAAGTTATCGTTTTTTAGTTATATCTGTGTTGGCTTAAGTCGCAGCTTTCATTGCGCGGATAAATTCACCAAGCGTTGCAAGTAGCTTAACGTCATCATGCTGGTGGTTTTCGATGATTTTCACGACAGCAGATCCAGAAATCGCCCCCGCGGCGCCGGCTTTAATGGCGGCGCTTACCTGTGAAGGTTCGGCAATACCAAAACCAAGTAACGGTGGCGGCGCGTTAAAGGTTTTTAACTTAGCTAAAATATCTTTAACAGGAGCGCCTGCTTTCGTGTCTGTGCCCGTGACACCTGCGCGGGATAATAGGTAAGTGTAACCTTCACTATTTTGACTTACCTGCTCAAGGGTTTCAATATCGGCATCTGGCGGTGCGATAAAAATAGGCGCAATACCATGGGCTTTAGCAGCTTCGTTAAAGGGGGCTGATTCTTCCACTGGCACGTCGGCGATGAGCACTGAGTCGACACCCGCTTGCTGCGCTTTGGCGTAGAAGGCATCGATGCCGTTAGCAAAGACCAAGTTCGCGTACAGTAACAAACCGATTGGCAGTTCAGGGTATTTAGCACGCACTTGCGCGAGCATGTTGAAGCACGTTGATGGAGTCGTGCCCGCGGCAAGAGATCGCAGGTTAGCGCCTTGGATCACTGGACCATCGGCCAAGGGATCGGAAAATGGAAAGCCTAGTTCTAAGGCATCGGCACCGTTTTGCACTAAGGTATCGATAATTTTTAGCGATAACTCAGGGCTAGGATCGCCAAGGGTGACGAAGGGGACAAAAGCGCCACGACCTTCGGCGTTGAGTTTGGCAAAGGTGGCTTGGTAACGGGCCGCTTGGTAAAGGCCTGGGTTAGTCAATGTATCACTCATGTTCGTTATACCTCTTTACCATTCAAAATGTCAGAAACGGTGAAAATATCTTTGTCGCCACGACCGGAGAGATTGACCACTAAAATGGTTTCTTTGGTGCACTCGCGCGCCATTTTCACTGCATAGGCGATAGCATGCGCCGATTCTAATGCGGGGATGATGCCTTCACAGCGAGCCAACAGTTGGAAAGCGTCTAAGGCTTCATCGTCGGTAGCTGATTCATAACGGGCACGACCTGTGGCATTCAGATGCGCGTGCTGCGGGCCAACGGACGGGAAGTCTAATCCGGCAGAAATCGAGTAAGACTCCTCGATTTGCCCTTCGCTGTCTTGCATCAAAGGCGCTTTCATGCCGAAGAAAATCCCTGTCTTACCGTGTTTGAGCGGCGCGCCGTGCATGGGTGTGTCGATGCCTTTACCCGCAGGTTCGACGCCAATCAGTTCGACACTTGGCTCGTCGATAAAGTCTGCGAACATGCCAATAGCGTTAGATCCGCCGCCAACACAAGCGATAACGGCATCGGGCAGGCGACCTTCACGTTCCAGCATTTGCTTCTTGGTTTCTTCGCCAATAATGCGTTGGAATTCACGCACGATAGTTGGGAACGGATGTGGCCCTGCAGCTGTGCCTAGGAGATAGTGGGCTTTTTCGTAGCTGCCAGACCAGTCGCGCATCGCTTCGTTACAGGCATCTTTTAAGGTGGCTGAACCTGAGGTAACCGGAATGACTTCCGCGCCCATTAACCGCATTCTAAATACGTTCGGTGATTGGCGCGCAATGTCTTTTGCGCCCATATAGACTTTACATTTTAAGCCTAACAGCGCGCAGGCAAGGGCGGTGGCGACGCCATGTTGTCCTGCGCCAGTTTCGGCAATAATTTCTTTTTTACCCATGCGCTTCGCTAGCAGTGCTTGGCCTAACACTTGGTTGGTTTTATGGGCGCCGCCGTGGAGTAAATCTTCCCGTTTAAGGTAGATTTTAACCTGTGGGTTTGGGCTTAAATTGCGGGTTAAAGTCAGCGCCGTTGGGCGACCCGCGTAGTTTTTCAGTAAATCGGTAAATTCGGCTTTAAAGTCTTCATCATCTTGTGCTTGTACAAAGGCCGTTTCTAATTGCTTAAGGGCTGGCACTAAAATCTGTGGCACATACATGCCGCCGAATTCACCGAAATAAGGGTTGAGCTTTAACTTCGACATACCTTTTTCCTTATCTTATCAATCAGTTTGTCAGTGGCTTGATTAACCGCATCATAGTGGTAACTGAGCCGTTACCTATTTGGCCACTGGCATTAATAGGTTCATATTTTTTGTTGAACATCATTTTTGTCGAGCACCAACTGCATCTAGGGCTTCTTGCTTAGCGCGATAGGCTAGAGACGTAAATGGGTAAAAGCCGTTTGGATCAGTTGCGCCGATTTAATTCCTGCGGCGGTTTCTAGGCCTGAATTAAAATCTAAACCGTAAAATCCTTGGGCATTGGCACTGGCCGCATTGCTTGGATTGAGTCCGCCCGCCAACATGGCATGGGCCTTTTGCTGGCCTAAGGACTTCACATCAATATGTTGCCAATTAAAGGCTTGGCCCGAGCCGCCAAATGAGCCTGTCGTTTTACTATCAAGGAGATAACGTTGTGCTCCCTTGGGGACGTTACCCAGCGCGCCCGTTTGGGCATCGACACTGACGGCTTTCCAAATTTGAGTTGTGAGTCCGGCCTGCTCAAGTCGCTCGGTGAGCTGGGCTATTTCCAGTTCGGTTTCCTCGCCATGCAGCTGCACCGCGGATAACTGTAAACTGGCTGCGGTATCCGTAATGGTGCTTGGCGCTGCATTAACAAATACACCGACAAACTCAATGGCAGGCGCCGCGGATGCGCGATATTCCCTGAGCAATTGTTCAGCAGCATCAAGGGTTAACACCCGTGGGGATTGTTCAGCAAAAATCAGCCCGCCATAGACGGCGCCTGCTGTTGCCGCGGCGCGAATATCTTCCACGCGGGTGAGGCCGCAGACTTTATTGTGACCGAAGATCAATTTACGGCAGGCCAAGTCGATATCCGCTTCGGCCATCAGCGAACTGCCAACGAGGAAGCCATCGACCAGCGGACTTAAGCGGCGTACTTGCTCATTGTTGTAGATACCCGATTCGCTAATCACCACGCGGTCGCTGCTAATGTGCGGCGCTAACGCTTCCGTGGTGGCAAGATCGGTACTCAAATCCCTTAAGTTACGGTTATTGATCCCAATAATCGGCGCATCTAATGCGATGGCGCGTTTAAGTTCTGCTTCGTTACTGACTTCGGTCAGTACATCAAGTTGATACTTCGCGGCTTCTTTCGCTAGGCGGTGATATTGCGCATCATCGAGTACAGATAGCATCAACAAAATGGCATCGGCGCCTTGATGGGCGGCGAGTTTAATTTGGTATGCGTCCACAAAAAAATCTTTGCATAGAATAGGTTGCTTCACCCTGGCGCGTACCTTAGGGATATAATCCATATCCCCTTGGAAAAATTGCTCGTCGGTTAATACCGAAATGCCCGCCGCATATTTGCCGTAAATATCGGCAATGGCTTCGACATCAAACACATCGCGGATAAGCCCTTTGGAGGGGCTGGCTTTTTTACATTCTAAAATGTAGCCCGCCTTGGGTGCCTTAAGGGCGGCAAACAAACTGCGGTCAGATATTTTTGGCGACAAGCTTGCTTCGGGGAAACGCAGCTTCAGGGCGGCAATATGGGTTGCTTTGGTATCGACAATACGGGTGAGCACATTACTTTTTTGCATCGGGGTAACGACCTGTGGCTGCTGGCGCACAGCTTGAGTATCTTTTATCCGTTCTTGAGTCATTGCCACTTATTCCTTTGTTTCACTGCTGACTTTCGCTAATTGGCTTAACAATTCAAAGGCTTTACCGCTTTGTATGGTCGCGATCGCCAGTAAGGTTCCCGCTTTGACTGAATTAGCCATCCCACACACATATAAAGCACAGCCTGCATTGATGGCAACCGCATTGGCATGGGCTTCAGTGCCACGGCCTTTCAAAATTGCCTCGGTGAATAAGGCATTCTGTGCGGGGTCACCCCCTTCTAAGTCACTGATTTGCGCTAAAGGCACACCTAAATCGGCAGGCGTGAGTTGATACTCTATGATGTCGCCGTGTTTTAATTCGGCCACTTGGGTATTGCCATGCAGCGCGACTTCATCTAACCCGCTGCCGTGCACTACCATAGCGCGTTTTGTGCCCAGAGCTTTCAATACTTTCGCGATTGGCAACACTAACTCAGGGCTATACACGCCAAGTAACATAAATTCTGGGCGGGCGGGATTAATCAGTGGTCCTAACACATTGAATAGGGTGCGTGTTTTTAGTGCTTGTCTGACGGGCACAGCATGTTTTACCCCGCAGTGGTAGTGGGGTGCAAATAAAAAGCACAGGTTCAATGTGGCAAGGCAACGACTGGCCGTCTCTGGCGACATGGTTAAGTCGATGCCAAATTGCGCTAACAGATCCGATGACCCTGATTGACTCGACACGCTGCGATTGCCGTGTTTGGCGACCTTAGCGCCCGCCGCCGCGGCAACAAAGGCCGCAGTGGTGGAAATATTAATGGTATTAAAGCCATCGCCACCGGTGCCAACGATGTCAACGATGCCATTGCTAAGGTTATCGCCATTCGAGTAGGGAAACGTCTTGGCGGCGGCGCGCATGGCATCGGCGGCGCCGCTGATTTCATCAATGGTTTCGCCGCGGATCTTCAGCGCAACTAACATGCCCGCCATCGTGGCTTCACTCATTTCACCGCGAATTAACGCGCCAAACAGTGCAGCGGTTTGCTCGCGACTTAAACTTTGACCTTGGTATAAAACGTCGAGTAAAGGCTGAATATTGTTTTTAGTCATGCGTTTACTCCTGCTTTTATGTCTTGGGCTAGAAATGCTAAGGTCTGGATCAGCAGTGTACTGCCCAACGTCGTCAGAATTGATTCTGGGTGGAACTGAAACCCAACGGCTCTATGCTGCGGGTGCAAAATCGCCATCGGCATAGACTCAGTCGTTGCGATCACTTGCAGGCAATCCGGCACGTGAGTGGCGACAAGACTGTGATAACGGGCAACGGGCAGGGGAGAGGGTAAACCGGCAAATACGCCAGTACCGTCATGGAAAGTTGGACTCGCTTTGCCGTGCACCACAACAGGCGCGCGTGCGACTGTGCCGCCGTAATATTCCACCATGGCTTGATGTCCAAGGCAGATCCCCAGCATAGGCACCTTACCCGCAACGTTGGCGATAAGCGCCATCATAGAACCTGCCTCATGGGGCGCACCAGGACCAGGTGATAGCACGAGGGCTGCAGGCTCTTGTTCGTTAAGCAATTTTTCAGCGATATAATCGGCGGCCACATCGTTGCGGTAAATCACCACGTCACAACCTAGGCTGCGAAATTGATCCACTAGGTTGTAGGTAAAGGAGTCAAAGTTATCGAGTAGATAGAGTTTCATATTGGGCTCCTATTGATATTGTGCTGATGATTTATTTGCAGGCGATTCATTGATGAGCAGTCCAGCGCCCATTTTGATGGCTGAAATCACGGCTTGGGCTTTTTGACGGGTTTCATCTGCCTCGCTTTGTGGGTCAGAATCAAACACCACGCCCGCGCCCGCTTGAATAAAGGCGATGCCATTTTTAACAAAGGCGGAGCGGATAACGATGCAAGTGTCCATGTCACCAAGGGCATTAAGATAACCCACGGCGCCGCCATAGCTGCCGCGACGGGCTTTTTCTGCTTGGCGTATCAGTTGTGATGCGCGTACTTTTGGTGCGCCCACTAATGTGCCCATGTTCATGCAGGCCTGATAAGCATGCAGGGCATCTAAATCTTGGCGCAGTTGACCCGTCACGCGGCTGACGAGGTGCATCACGTGGGAGTAACGGTCAACTTTTAATAATTCGGCGACTTTGCGGCTGCCGCTTTGGCTGATGCGCGCGATATCATTACGGGCTAAATCGACTAGCATTAAGTGTTCTGACAGTTCTTTTTTATCTAAACGCAGTTCAAGTTCAATGCGGCTGTCTAAGTCAATATCAATCTCGCCCGTGGCTGTTTTACCGCGTTTGCGGGTGCCAGCAATCGGGTAGACTTCCACCTGATTACTGCTGGCATCAAATTTGAGCGCACTTTCTGGTGAAGCACCAAACAGCGTGAAATCATGCCCCCTGAAATAAAACATGTAAGGGCTTGGGTTAGTTAGGCGCAGGGCACGATAAGCGCCTAAGGTATTGGGGCAAGGTAAACTAAAGCTACGCGATGGCACCACCTGGAAAATATCGCCCGCAACAATGTGTTCTTTCAAATCGATAATCGTTTGTTTGAACACCTCATCGGAAATATTGACTTGCTCTGTCGCATCAATGGCGACCAGCGTGGGCACATTGGTAGAGGCGTTGCCCAGGAGGTGACATTGTTTGCTTAACTGCTGCAATCGCTCGCTTAGCGTTGCGGTAATGGCGGCATGCTGGGCGCAATCCTGACTGAAATTATGGGTAATAATGTCGGCTTGTTTCAGTTTGTGATCGATAAGGATTAAGGTTTCAGCGAGGTAGAATAAGTAATCTGGGCAATCGTTATCGCGGTTCGGTACGGCGGGTAGCGGTTCAACGGTATCAATCAAGTCGTAGGCTAATACGCCACCTAAAAACAGATCTTCAAAGGCGGGCTGGGTTTGGTGGTCATGATGTGCACCACAATCAATCTGCTGGATAAACATCCGCAGGCCATCGAGTGGCGAAGTCGATTTTAAGCGTGCATCTTCATCCTGCAATGTTATGTCTTTTTGCAATGTCACCACTAAGGTCAAGTTATCTCGGGCCACATTGACAGCAGTACTGAAAAAGAGCGCTATTGGAGCAAGTAAGCTGGTGCCATTGCTCGTCAGCGCTGTAAAGGTCAGTTGATAACCGTCGCAGCGGATCATCATGGCAGCATGGGTCATCACTATGCTTTTTACGTGATCTTTACTGTCGATTTCGGCCGATTCCAGCAACATTGTATGGGGCGCATCTTGGGTGATGTGCTGATACAAGCGCAATGGATCACTGTGGTAGGTTAATGGCGCCTTGAGTGTGCTTGAGCGTGCAAATGTCTGTTTGGGCATATTCATACTGCAGCTACCTTATAAAATGTATTTACCATAATGAGTTATCTCGCTTGCTTCATTTTTTACCCGAGTCTGCCGACATTTTAAGCACTTAACAAAAAAGCCCGCATTTCTGCGGGCTTCTTGTTGATTCTGTTCACTTTCAAATGAGTACAGAGCTTCACACCCCCGCTAAGTTGGGAAGTGCCACCACCAAATGATGTTTAATAAAGCGCTAATGTGGGTCATTTAAAAGGGTCTCGCTAATTCAGTCATTGGTGTATAGAGAACCTT
>JBOFUF010000069.1:0-5305 GCA_051652445.1 Shewanella sp. | reverse complement strand
CGCTATAAAGAGATGCTTGATGCCAATCTTGAAGATTATATCGAGAACTTTGACCACTACCGCGCCACGCAAAAATAATTGCTTATAAAAACGCCCTAATAATCAAAGGTTATTGGGGCGATTTAAATTTTATCCCACTTTTTCATGTCTCGTCATTTTTCAAAGTGAATCATTTTTAAAGTGAGTCATTTAGCCGAGCTACTTTTTGCTACACTTATAAATATCAAATTCAGCCCCAGTTATTTTTCCACTAAAACTTTCATCAGCGGATATAACCTTATAATGTGTACCGCCTTCCATATAAACCACATTAGCGATGGCTTTTTTGAAGTTATTAGGATGTTGTGATTCAACACTCGAAGTACCAATCATGACACAGTTTGCGATCGCATCATCGCTGTTGGATAAAGCTTGGATCCCAGTCGCTCCTGGGAGGTATTGAAGCTTAGCGGTACAGCCTGCAATAACCAATAATAAACTCGCTAATATAAATTTATTCATATGTATAACCAAATAAAAAACAGTCAGCAAGATAACCCTATGCATAACCACAAATCATTAACGTGACCTTGTTTGTATTTTTATGAAAAATCATAATCATAGTTAACACCTTACAAGAGTGACCACGCTCTTGAAAAACACCGCTCCGGCGACCATGGCTATGCCATCTGAGCATTAGGCTATTTTACAGGGTCGTTTTGACTCCCCTGCATTCACCCAAACCATCCTTCTCGATGAGAATAACTTTAGGTAGCGGCGGATCGCGGTTAGAATACTCCCCCTGTTTTTCTTGGTTACTTTTTCGGAAACTATCATGTCCCATTCAGCGCTTAATTCTTTTGATGATTTTTACCCGCTTTTAGCTGACTGCTTGGCGAACAATAGTCTGATCAAACTATTGTTAAGTAAGTACCGAGGGGCAGATAAAAGCCTGCAGCGCATTACGATTCGGCCGATCAGTTTGCAAAATGAACCAATGTTGTCGTTTGTGTATCAGCACCAAACCAATCACATCACAAAAAACCTGAGTTATGACGAAGGGTTAGCCAGTATAAAACGGTTACTCGGTAGCGATTTTAAGAGTGCCCACTTAGCCACCGCGCAGGCAGAAGTTCAGCTTGAGATCAGCAAAAAAGGCAAAGTCCAAATCAGCACACATAACGTTAAACAAGCCGTCGCGGCGCCGTTAGAGCATGACCGTGAGAAAAAGCGTTTTGTGGATATCGAACGCCCCTTCCTGACCAAGCTCGGGGTGACGGACAGCCAACATAATCTTATCCCTGCGATGTCGCGCAAATGGAAACAAATCAATAAGTTTATTGAGGTTTTCAGCCAAGCGCTCGAAGCCTCCCCCCACAAGAATGACCAAAGGATCAATGTGGTCGATTTTGGTTCAGGCAAAGGCTATCTCACCTTTGCAATCCATGATTACCTTCGCCACACCCTACATAATGACGCGCAAGTGACAGGGGTAGAATTACGCCAAGCCTTGGCCGATTTATGTAATGAAACGGCGGCTACGCTGGATCATCAAGGATTGTCATTTGTCTGCGGCGATGTGAGAACCCATGCGCCTAAGCAAACCGATGTAATGATCGCGCTGCACGCCTGCGATATCGCCACTGACTATGCGATTCATTATGGTATTCGCGCCAATGCCGACATCATCATGTGTTCGCCTTGCTGCCATAAACAAATTCGCCCGCAGATGCACAGCCCAGCGCTATTCAAACCTATGCTGCAATATGGAGTGCACATGGGCCAACAGGCTGAAATGGTAACGGATTCATTACGTGCGCTATTTTTGGAAGCCAACGGTTATGCGACTAAGGTGTTTGAATTTATTAGCCTTGAACATACCAATAAAAATAAAATGATTTTGGCGGTTAAAAAGCCACAACACAATCAGCAAGACAGCGCCGTAATACTCGCGCAAATAGCTGACATTAAAGCCTATTACGGTATCAAGGAACACTGCTTAGAAACCTTGCTCGCGCAAACCCAAGCCGATTAATGGCCGGCGGTTTGCCAGTAAAGCACTAAAACTTTGCACTCATAACAACTCCGTTGAAATTGAGGCAATCTTTAATTCTTTGCTGCTGAACCGCACTAAGGGTGTCGATATCGTGGAAGGCAAACTCTGAATGTTCGTGGCTTAAGTGGATCGGCAATGGCTCGTCTTCTGCCTCATTTTTTGCCACCTCAGGTCCATCAGGCAGCAACAATTCACAACGAAAAATAAAGGCTTGGGATTGATAGGCACTGTGATAATACACGCCGCTCAAATAGTTAACCCGCACACTTAAGCCTAATTCCTCTTGGCATTCGCGCACCAAGGCCTCATGAATCGTTTCACCAGGCTCGAGTGCCCCACCGGGCAAGCCCCAAGCAAAATGACCATAATTGGCCTTAAGCAACAGCACTTGTCCCTGCGCATTGATGATCACCGCGTGGCTGCTCAGTCTAAAGGTATCGTTAAAAGCCACTCAGTTATCCTTGCATCAATGTTAATTATGTACTTGATATATAGCTAAACATATTCGAAGCACAGTCTTTGCAGCTGACGAGATGCCCCTAATCACCCCCTGCCTAAAACCATTTCACCCGCTGCGAAATGGGTCAGACGTTAGGCATATAGTGCTAAGTTTAGCCTTTAATTAGGGCACGCTAAAATCACAAACAATGACAAAATAGAAGTACAGCTTCATTGTTCGCCGGTTTCTTATACAGATTAACGCTAGTATTAGCGCTAATTATTCTAAGAAATAGATGGATCATGGTACGGGGTTCGGTGATAAGATTATTTTGCTGTAAACGCTCATTGAGGCAAATAAATTCACCGATAATTAGCAATAATTTTAAATAGTTGCAATTTTAAAATGTTGTAATTCGACATAAAATTTTCGCTTCAATCAGGACGTCATGGAATAGGTTCAATTGAGTATGGTTTACATGATTAGCCTGATAAATAACCACAGAATACATGGAGTTTTATATGAGTAAAGAGCAAAAAAACCGTAAACAAACGAAGAAGCAACCGCTGTTGTCTCCTAAAGAGAAAAAAGCAGCAAAAAATGCTAAAAACGCAACTAAAGGTTTATTAAATAACACTAAATAGTGTCTTGTTATTGGGGCATAGTCCCAATTAGCACAAATAGGGTTAACTTAGGTTAGCCCTTTTTATTAACCCCTTTTTTATTGAGCCGAGCGAATTTCACCTCACAATACAAGCCTTGCTTTCCATCAGATTTCACCGACGCCTTATATATATCCTCATGGCACCCGTGGAGTGTTACCCCGATGCCGAATCCGTTCGGCCGATTAAAATCGTCAATTAATCGCGAGTCAGCACTTCAAGCAATTCGATCTCAAAGGTAAGATCAGAATTTGGTTTGATATGTGCCCCCACTTGGCGCTCGCCATAGGCTAAGTGAGCAGGGACTAACAACTTACGTTTGCCACCGACTTTCATCCCCATAATGCCTTGGTCCCAACCTTTGATCACACGGCCAGTGCCAATCACACATTGAAATGCCTGACCGCGATCATAGGATGAATCGAATGGGGTACCATCCTGCAAAAAACCACGATATTGAGTGGTGATCAGTGCGCCTTTTACCGCTTCTTTTCCTTCGCCCACTTGCAGATCGATTACTTCTAATTCAGTCATATCTTCATTCTCTTTTCTTTTCGCACTTAGGGCGTAATGTTCAACTTTGCGCAGGATTTTATCACCGACAAGCGGGCTTGTCGGCGCAATCTAAACATTTCTGCGGCTCGGTTCACTTATTTATCCTTGATAATAAGACTGTTATGGGCGATAACATCATTAATCTCCCTTTACATGACCGTCTGTTAGCCCAATATATAAATGGTATAAACGATTTATTTTGGAGCTTTACCATGATTATTGCCTGCCCCCATTGCGATACGTTAAACCGCGTTCCCGATGAACGCTTAAACCAACAACCCACTTGCGGTAAATGTAAGCTCAGCGTCTTTACGGCTGCGCCGATTGAACTCAATAGCGCAAACTTTGCCAACCATGCCAATAAATCAGAGCTCCCCCTAGTCGTTGACTTTTGGGCCAGCTGGTGTGGGCCCTGTAAAAATTTTGCGCCCATATTTTCTGCAGCGGCTAAGACATGGGAGCCTCAATTTCGCTTCGGCAAAATCAATACTGAAGAACAGCAAGCCCTCGCGGCTCAATTTAATATTCGATCTATTCCAACCTTAATGATTTTTAAACAAGGCCACATACTCGCCCAGCAAGCCGGAGCGTTACCCTCCTCAACGTTAAACCAATGGTTAACTGCCTATAAATAAAGGGGTTGAGCTAAGATACAACCGCTCTGCCGAGCTAATTTGTAAAGGTAATGAAAATTGAAAAAAGCAATGTTCTTACAACATTCAGGCCCTTGGAATGACGGATCAGCCCCATCAGGGCTGCCAATTGTCAGCGCACTGACTGAGCATCCGCAAGCTATAAATAAATTATTTTTATTGCATTACAACACCTTAACAATAGCTGCCAGTAACTAAAAACAATAAAACTATTCATAAACGCTAGCGATTAGCACGCATGCCGCTTGGTCGGAAAAAATAAACCCGTATCCCGCATGACAAGCATGCCGGATACGGGTGAATATTCTACCCATTAGCCCACTTGGGGCCAAGATTTAGCTGCGGCTATTGATCGCCTGTTCGAACTCCTGCAGGCATTTTTCTGCCGTCGCCAGCATGGCATCAATTTCATCCTTACTGATAACCAAAGGTGGCGCACACACAATGTGGTCGCCGCAGGCACGCATAATCAGATTGTGCTTGAAGAAAATATCGCGGCACAGCGTACCGGCCACACCCCAGTCAGCAAACAGTTCGCGTGTCGCCTTGTTTTTCACCAGCGTAAAGGCCTGAATCAGCCCGACACCGCGCACATCGTCCACATGGGCAAACTGGCTGAATACTTCACGCCAGCGCTGCTGCATATACGGCCCAGTGTCATTCTTAACCCGGTCGACAATGCCTTCGTCACGCAGGGCGGCCACATTGGCATGTGCCACGGCACTGCATACTGGATGGCCCGAATAGGTAAAGCCGTGATTGAAGTCCCCGCCCTCCTCGATCAGGCCCTTGGCAACCCGCTCGCCGACAAATACCGCACCGATAGGCAGATAACCGGACGACAGGCCTTTGGCGGTGGTAAACATATCCGGCTTGAAGCCAAATAGGGTCTGGCCAAACCACTCGCCGGTACGGCCAAAGCCGCAGATCACTTCGTCGGCCACCAGCAGGATGTCGTACT
>JBOFUF010000068.1:0-3986 GCA_051652445.1 Shewanella sp. | reverse complement strand
GCTCACGCTCTTCTGGAGCGTTATCGATTTGAGAGAAGTCTTTAGCTTCGCCACCGTAGGTCTTAGCCAGTACGTGAGAGATAGCTGCAGTCAGTGTGGTTTTACCATGGTCAACGTGACCAATGGTGCCCACGTTTACATGGGGCTTAATACGTTCAAATTTAGCTTTAGCCATGGTAATGCCTCAGTCCAAGATTCTTGGTGATGAAAACTAACATATAGAAAAAATCCGATGCATTAAAATGACATCGAACCGATTATGTTTAGGCGTAGGAGCTAAATTTAGAGAGGCTGGTGCTGATAGGCAGATTTGAACTGCCGACCTCACCCTTACCAAGGGTGTGCTCTACCAACTGAGCCATATCAGCAACTAATTTGGAGCGGACAGCGGGAATCGAACCCGCGTTATCAGCTTGGAAGGCTGGAGTAATACCATTATACGATGTCCGCGCAACCTAACTAAGGCTACCTAACTACCTTGAAAAAAGTGGTGGAGGGAGAAGGATTCGAACCTTCGAAGGCTGAGCCGTCAGATTTACAGTCTGATCCCTTTGGCCACTCGGGAACCCCTCCACAGAAAATGGTGCCGGCACCAAGAGTCGAACTCGGGACCTACTGATTACAAGTCAGTTGCTCTACCAACTGAGCTATGCCGGCACTATCATTTCGGAACGGGATATTAGGTAAATACGTCCCTAAGTGCAAGCAAAAAAAGTCTATTTAGGTAAAAAAATGCTTGAGCGGTGCATTTTTGCACATTATCTAGCTTGAGCGACCAATTAATCAGCGAATACATCAAACGACAACCGAAACTGGACTGCAACCACCCATTTAGTATTGTTCCAAATAATCTCATAGTGTACTGTGCCTTTCCTAAGCAGAGGAAAGCCAATGACTTCTAAAAATCCAATTCAGAAAGCGCTCTATCTCGCCTTTGAGCGATTGCAATGGTCTGAGTTACGCGATTCAGTGCCGTTGACACTGGGTGAGCAAGACTTGGAAAATCTTAGAGGCATAAATGAAAAAATTTCTTTATCGGAAGTCACCGATATTTACCTTCCTCTCAGTCGACTACTGAATTTAATTGTTAAAGCGAAGCAACAACGTGGTTTAGTGGTTGATGAGTTTCTTGGTCAAAAACCCTCTAGAAGTCCTTACATTATCAGTATTGCTGGCAGTGTTGCCGTAGGGAAAAGCACCACAGCGCGTATCTTGCAGGCTTTGCTACGACACTGGCCTGAGCATCCTAAAGTTGATCTTGTCACTACGGATGGCTTCTTGTATCCACTGGCGGACCTAAAACGAAAAGGGCTGTTACAGCGTAAGGGATTTCCAGAAAGTTACGATATGAAAATACTGCTTGAGTTTATCTCGGCAGTGAAATCAGGTCTGCCGCATGTCAAGGCTCCTATCTACTCACACGTCACCTATGATCGCGTCAAAAATCAGCATCAAACGGTTTCTCAGCCAGATATATTAATTTTGGAAGGTTTAAATGTACTGCAAACGGGGCTCGATTCACCCGTCGATACACGCCGACCTTTTGTCTCCGATTTTGTCGACTTTTCGATTTATGTCGACGCAGAAGAGCCCTTGCTAAAACAATGGTATAAAGAACGCTTTTTGCAATTCCGCGCTGGTGCCTTTAGTGATAAAAAATCTTATTTCCATCACTATTCGTCGCTGACCGATGATGAAGCCAATACCATTGCCGCCAAGATTTGGGACACGATTAACAGCCCAAACCTGCAGCTAAATATTCAACCGACCCGTGATAGAGCGCATTTAATCCTACAGAAAGGCCAGGATCATTTGATGTCCCAGGTACTAATGCGTAAATAACTATCGGTAAATAGCAACATGAGCACTTAGCGTGCTCTTAAGCTAATTTCACCACCAATAAATGTTTGAACACCATCGGCCGTTTCAAGCAATACCGCCCCCTGCTCATCAATACCGCGACAAATACCATCAACAGATTTTTCGCCCATGAGCAAACGTATATCACGACCATAGAATAAGTCCACAGCTTGCCAACGAGCTTGGAATGCACCCAGTCCCTCACGCTCAAATAATTGAATATCCCGCTTAAGTTGCTTCTGTAATGCAATAACCAACGCTGTCTTATCTGGCATACAGACCAACTCAGACAGATCACTCCAAGGCTGATCGATACCTCTGCCTTGTTCCTCTGGCATCGCCATATTAATGCCAACACCGATAATAAGCTGACATTCGCTATCAGCCTGTCCGGACATTTCGATCAAGATCCCGGCAAGCTTTTTGCTGTCCACATAAATGTCATTGGGCCACTTCACACCAATATTCTCGACGCCAAAAGATTTAAGTACCTCTACCAATGTACAGGCCACCACTAAACTTAATCCCATGGCCTGCGCCATTCCCTGCGGGAATGTCCAAAACAGTGAAAAGTATAAGTGATGCCCATAGGGCGACACCCAAGTCCTCCCCCGACGACCACGGCCTGCGGATTGGTACTCTGCCACACACACATCCCCGCTCTTCAACTCCGCGGTATGGCTCAGCATAAAGCCGTTGGTACTCGCAATCTCATCAAAGTAAAAACAACGGCTATCTATTGACTGCACTAAACGGGAAGCATCAATTAATGAAATAGGATTGGCTAACTTATAGCCACGACCTTTAACACTATAAATCGACACGCCATAAGCTGCTAAAGTATCAATATGTTTATTCACTGCTGCACGCGAAATGTCGAGTTCATTAGCTAACTGCTCTCCTGAAACGAATTGCCCGCTAGACAATAAAGCCAATATCTGGCGCTTTCTGCCCCAATGATCAGACATATAAATCTCCTTCGCCGTTAGCACCCATAATTCGAGGTTCAGCCTCAAGCACAATACTGAATTTATCACTCACTTGCGCAATAACATGTCGCGCTAAGCGGCAAATATCCCCCCCCGTTGCCCCACCACGATTGACTAACACTAAGGCTTGTTTATCATGCACCGCCGCATTGCCGAGCACGAAACCTTTCAGTCCCGCTTGCTCAATCAACCATCCTGCAGCCAATTTCACCGTTGCATCGGCCTGTGCATAACCCACTATCGTTGGAAATCGCTGCGCTAAATCAAGATAACAAGCAGCACTAACAATCGGGTTTTTAAAGAAACTCCCTGCATTGCCTAGCACTGCGGGATCAGGAAGCTTTTCACTCCTTACTTGGCAAACGCGATCGAAAATCTCGCGAGCTGTCACGCGGGTAGGATCAAACGATTGTAAAGGACCGTACGCTAAACGCGGCTGCCAACACTTAGCTAAACGAAATCCGACCGATGTCACCACCGCAAGATGACGCAATTTGTCTTTAAAAATCGATTCACGATAAGAAAACTGACAGTCTGTTGCACTGATCCGCACAAACTCACCTGAGGTTAAATCAAGATATTCAACCCAATCACACACATCGCACAACTCAATCCCATAAGCACCAATATTCTGGATTGGAGCTGCCCCAACCGTTCCAGGAATTAACGCTAAATTCTCCAGCCCAAACATGCCATGCTCGAGCGTAAACTGAACTAACTGGTGCCAATTCTCACCCGCTTCAACTTCTAGATAAAATGCCTCGTCATCTTCAGAAACGCTTATCCCCTTCGATAAAATCCTGACTACAGTGCCATTAAAGTCCTTAGTGAAGACGAGATTACTACCAACACCGAGAACCAGCATGGGTGATTGCTGTTGCCATAGTGGTTGACAAATTGCCTTAATAGCCTCTTTTGAGTGCGCCTCAACAAGATCTGCGCAAGACTGGGCTAAACCAAAGGAATTAAACGATTTAAGGCTATGAGATAGAGACATATGTTTGATCAATGACGACAAAAAACACATTGTAACTGCTAAAAGACAGGATTGCAGCTAGCCAAGTGCGTGCTAGTGAATGAAATGGCTGTAGCAACTTTGGCTTTGTGGCGTAAAATCATGCAAATATTGACAAACCG
>JBOFUF010000067.1:0-4490 GCA_051652445.1 Shewanella sp. | reverse complement strand
GTTGCTATTGAAGGCGTACCTGTAGAGGTCAGTTTCGATCATGTTTGGTAGTATTGACTTTATGTGTCCACTACCGACAGTGTGAAGATTTTGATACTCATTGCTCACAAAGGGATAAATGTCGGCCACCTTTTAGATTGATACAACATCGAATTGGAGTGCCCTAGGCGCTCCGTACCGGCGGCAGATGTTAATCACGGGGTGGCGCACTTTATGCTGTATTGGTTATTGTGAACTTAGCCCGCTAGGTCGGCAAATAGTCGCAATCGCCTAAAGTGCCTTACCATTCCGTTAACATCAGCCGCACAATCCTGCATAGTCAGGTTGTTTGGGTGTAAAGCTTACCTATGGTCAAATTGGTTTTGGTGTGATGATAAGTGCATCTAAATGTTCAAGAGGGCATCTTATCAGCATGTTAGACGTCTAAAATGATTAAATGAGGCGATGTTCATCTTGCAGTGCGCAACAGTTTTAGTGGTCGCCATGTATTTTGGCGACTGGACTAAACAAGCTTATTTGAAGGATATCACCGCAGAAATCCGTAAAAAAAGTGTAGTGATTGAGTCGAATAACCCCGTGTCTCTGGTTCAATTACCCCTGAAGTGAAGTCTGGGGTGGATCAAGGTACTAAGATCATTTGGGTGCAACTAGGCTTGAAACCGCTCCGTCTGGAGCCGCTAAACATCATCACTCCGTTTAACCTGTTATTCCTGTTTAGGTGGTTCAAATAAGGTTTCACTCATATCGCCATGTAAAACGGCAATTGTTGTCGGCGCACCATCATCAGCCAGTTCTAAAATCCCAATACCACTTTTATTCACTAAACGTTTACTCGGATCGCCATTTGGCCGCCTGCCGCGCAGCGACATTCGTTTGCGTTTCGTCAGTAAGTTAAGTGGTGAAAAGTGGCCGTAAAACCAGCGATTGAATTTATCGAAAATTGGTAACAGCTTCTCAGGGAAGTGATTTTTAATACCGCTGCAGGTGATTTGGTAGATGTTGGGGCTACTGCGTCTAAAGCGAATATTAATATCGTAGCTAAAAGAGTAATGCACATCGCCAGAGAGGATTACAAATTGTTCGGGCGTTTTACGGTGCATAAAAATACTCAGCAGTGCGTTAGCTGCGCCGGGGTGGGCCATCCAGTTTTCGGCATCGACTAACAATGATGCGCCGAATAAGGTGGCGGTACGCTGTACTGCTTCAATCAATTTGACCCCGAACATGGGGGCGGGTGAGACGATAATGACCTTGGATTGGCCGAGTAACTCTTGCTGTAAATCCATTAATGCCTCCCAATCCATCAGGCCAGAAGGTTTTGCGAGGTTGGATTCACTGCGCCAGCGGCGAGTACGCGTGTCGAGCACGACCAGTTTTGGCGAGGTCGCTAAGGTATAATGCCATTGTTCAAATGTCAGTAATTCGTCGATCAGTCGATCCTGACTTTCGCTTTTTTGTTGTGTAAAAAACATATCGAGTAGCGGGCGGATGTTGGGTGCAAATTTATCGGGCGCGTTGCCAAGCCCCTGAAATAACGTATAACCGATCAGCGCGTTACCAATAATACGTTTTGAAAATGGGTGTTCGTAGGCCGCCTCTTCCCATTTGGCCGTCAGATTCCAGTCATCGGTCACGTCGTGATCATCAAAAATCATGTAAACGGGAATGTGCGCCATAAAGCGTCTGACTTGCGTTAGCCCTGCTTTAAAGCCGAGCAAGTGTCGCCATTCACTTTGCCAACGGCTGGCATTCGTGGGCGTTAAGCCCTCGACATCTTTGGGAATATTCACTAACTCCCACAGCTCAGGCGACCAAGTGAGTAAATACAGGGCAATGATTTCATTAAGGCTAACGAGATGATTATCGCCGATGGAGGAGGTAAAAATCGGGTGATTACGATACCAACGCCACAGGGCTGTTTTGGCGGAGTATTGAGTCATCGGCAGTAGATTTTTATGCCGCTGGTACAGATGTGCAGGCTGATAATGGATTGCTTGGCTACTGGTTATGTTCGCGCCGTCAAATTGCTCATGTTGAAGACCAAGCAAGTCGATGACTTGCCCGATGGCGTTTAGCATAGGCCCTGCCACATCATCGATATATACCTGATCACCACTCATCATTATCAGTGCGGGGCGATCATCCTCCGCCCCCCTGTTAATTATCTTGGCTAAATGGGTATCGGCGGCGACCAGTGCGTCATCACTGCGGTGATGCGGATTACGGCAAGATCCATGCAACACTTGGGTCAGTTCTTGTCTAAAACAAACGCTTGGCGTAGATGCATCGTCGTAGTTGAGCTGGCTTATCGTGGCAAAAATATCCCCATGTTGATCGGCCAACACTTGGTAAGGTGTGACGATATTGGGCGCGAGCAACGCTGGGCGCGACAGTATGATGAGATATTGATGCGCATGTTGCCCAAGCGGCACAGAGTGTAAATCTGCATCCTGCAGCGGATACTCTTGCTCACCAAGGCGCAGCTTAAGTGTCATTAATGGCTCACGACTCACAAACCACAGGGTAAAGTGTGACGCATCGCAGTGGCGCAGCATAGGGCCCGCTAATATCAGGGGAAGTGTCGGACTCACATTCAGCCTATAGGTATTTGGATTAATCTTGCACGAGTTAATCCAAAGTAAGTTTGGTTTAAAAGAGTAAACAAGTGCGTTGAATATGAAAAGCTTTTAGAATTGTCAGTCATACACATGAGTTGAAACTGAATGGGGCAATATGGCTAAGATCTTAGGCACCAGCCTACAGGCTGCTGATCAAGTCGCATTACTGCGCACCTTAGGTGTGCTACTCCAAATTGGCTTAACCACGTTTGCGGCTGACATCTTTGGTCTTAGCCTGCAAATGGAGCCGTTAGTGCATGTGTTAGTGCTGGAGGTATTATACCTGTCACTCACATTGGCGCTACGTAAGTCATTGTTTGTTAGTGATAGCGGTCTCATTATTGCCCTTGGCTTAGATACGCTTTTTTGGATTTCTTGGCTGTATTTTTCTGGCGGCGCGACCAATGCTTTTATCTCGCTGTTGCTACTGCCTATCGCGCTTGCTGCGGTTACCTTACCTATTTGGGCGCCTTGGACACTGACGGCGATATCCACATTGGCCTATAGCCTGATGATTTTCACCGTGCCAGAGTCGCAAATGCAGCACCACGGTATGGACATGAGTTCTCACTATTTAGGCATGTGGTTTAATTTTGTGATTTCCGCACTCGTGTTGACCACGAGTGTCGCATTGATTGCTAAACGTATGCGTCGACAGGACGCGCAACTGGCCTTTATGCGTGAAGGGCAATTGCGTCAGGAGCAATTGCTCGCATTGGGTATGGCCTCGGCGCAAATGGCGCACCAACTGGCTACGCCGCTCTCGAGTCTGAGGTTGTTGCTCGATGAAGTAAAAGAAGATATAAGCGAGACTTCAATAACGATTATCGAGATGGAAACGGCTTTGAGTCGCTGTGAACATACGCTTGCTGAACTGCGATTGGCGACGGAGTCGATTCGTGACCGTCGTCAGCGCCCGCAAAAGATCACTGAACTGGTGGACAGTTTAAAACAACAAACCTTGTTGCTCATGCCGCAAACACAACTCAGCGGGCTGAACACTTGTGTGCCCTTACACCTTGCACAGCAAAGCATTCTGACCGATATGAGTTTAACGCCGGCTATCATGGCCTTGATTGAAAATGCTGCCCGTGCCAGCGCCGAAGCGACAGGTGTCCCGCGGGTGGAGATCAGTGTCGATACGGCCCCTGGCAACGATCAGATTTATTTGCAGATCCGTGATTATGGTGCCGGTATTGCTCCCGATTTATTGCCACAGTTGGGCACCTTATTAGTCGAGAACCCCAAAGGCTTAGGTGTCGCTCTATTGTTAAGCCATGCCAGTCTAGGACGTTTGGGCGCCGAGTTGATTTTGGCCAATCATCCCCAAAGCGGTACCGTGGCACAAATTCGCTTCAGTCTATTAAGGGATATCGTGCCGTCGGTATTGAAACCCAATCAATCTGCTGAAGAGATGACATGATGAAACGTTTGTTGATTATTGAGGACGACCTCTCTCTTGCCCATATTTTAAGCCGGCGGTTAACGCGTCATGGTTTTGAATGCCGTTTAATCCATGATGCCGGTGATGTGTTGCTGGTCGCGCGGGAGTTTCGCCCTCAGTACATTCTGTTAGACATGAAACTTGCTGATGCGAATGGACTCAGTTTAATTGTGCCGTTACGTAATCTGCTGCCTAAGGTGATGATGGTCTTGCTCACAGGTTACGCCAGTATCGCCACGGCGGTGGAAGCGATTCGCCTTGGTGCGGATAATTACTTGGCCAAACCTGTCGATACTCAAACTCTGTTAGCAGCACTGAATATGCCGATCCATAACCTGCCATTACAGGAGGATGAAATTGATGACTCGCCACTCAACCCTAAGCGTTTAGAGTGGGAGCATATTCAACAAGTGCTCAATACGAATCAA
>JBOFUF010000066.1:0-3398 GCA_051652445.1 Shewanella sp. | reverse complement strand
AGAGACATGACGATTGCGGTTATTTGCCGACCTAGTGGGCTAAGTTAACAATAACCAACACAGCATAAAGTGCGTTACCCCGTGATTAACATGAGCCGCAGGGACGGAGCCTAGGGCGCTCTGAAACTCGACGCTTCTGCTAGCTTGGGTTTATACCTGTCGACTTTACGTTGCAGCATTGCACAAGTACTGGGCTTGAGTGATATAGCCGGCTTACCCTGCGATAACGCCCAAGCAGATCCCTGTTCATCAAGCCAGTATTGGTTTTTCAGCTTTCTTCATATTTCACCTCACGGTGGACACCCTTGCCGGGTGTGTAGAGGACTTGCTCCTGCAAGTCACCTGCTGACCGCCACTGTCAACAGGTAGCGTCTTTCACGGCGCGGCGCACCCATAAAAAAAGGAGCCAAAAGGCTCCTTTTTTAGTCTGCGCATCCCATTAACGAGTGCGTGGACACAGTTCTTCAGCACTGAAGAAGTAAGCGATTTCACGAGCAGCAGATTCAACGGCATCAGAGCCATGAGCGGCATTTTCGTCGATGCTTTCAGCAAAATCTGCACGAATGGTACCAGGAGCCGCTTGAGCTGGGTTAGTTGCACCTAAAATTTCACGGTGAGCTAAAACAGCATTTTCGCCTTCTAAAACTTGGACCATGATTGGGCCAGAAGTCATGAATGCAACGAGAGCACCGAAAAAGCCGCGCTCGCTATGCTCAGCATAGAAACCTTCAGCTTGTTCTTTGGTCAAATGTAACATTTTTGAAGCAACGATCTTAAGACCAGCCGTTTCAAAACGATTGTAGATAGCACCGATGTGGTTTTTTGCAACAGCATCAGGCTTGATAATAGAAAATGTGCGTTCGATCGCCATAACTAGCTTCCTTTGTCAGCAAGTTTAAAAATTCGCGCGGATTATACGAAATTTAAACAATAAATCCTATCTTTATAGCAAATTAGTCTGAGATATTGCGCATGTTCGCTTTATTCGTAATCAGCTTGACCACGCAAAACAACTCACAAGGCTTTAAAAATACTTGTGAGTTGTTTTTACCCATTTGAAATGGCATTACTTTCTATTTTTTGCCCAAATACCAACGCAAGCTATCAAAGCGACTAAAATGATGGCAGGAGCAAGCTCTAACAAATGATGGAATAAACCGACACCGCCATGACCAATATGAGCCCAAGCCATTGAAGGGACAAGCATACATAACAATACAAGCAAAATTTTCATGTGAACGTCCTTGCAGTTGCAATAATAAAGTTAAGCTCTCCAATAGACCTAACCAGTATGTAGCAAACTACGACATCCTACAGAAATGAACTTGACGGTGATCAAACTCTCGCTAAATACTCCCTGCGCTGGCATAAATGAGTGATATAAATCACCTTTGCCCAAGTGAAAAATGAGCGAGTCCGTCACATAAAGACCAACATGAAGGGTGCGTACTACTTTTCATCAATCCAGCACTGCTGGATCGCTTCAAGTATTTTTTCATTACAGTGGTTAGGATCATCTGCAAAATCATCCAAGGCTAACACCCACTCATACAATTGGATGAAATGTAACTGAGTGGGATTAACATCTGGATATTGCTCGAGTAATTCCAGCGCAATATCTAACGAATCTATCCACGTTAATGTCATCGCTTACCCTCTTCTGTTCGCATTATTGGGTACGCGATAACTTAATTGCGTTACCCATAAGGAGATGAGTCAAGTGTTGATATTGTGCCCTCAATACTCGATAGCAAAGGCATTAGCCCTGTGCTTGTGTCACCTTTTTGACTTTAATCGCATGTCTCTCAACAAAATCAATAATAGCACCTGCCACATCTTTTGTGGTGGCGCCTTCAATCCCCTCAAGTCCTGGTGATGAATTCACCTCCATGATCACTGGACCGTGATTTGAGCGTAGCAAATCAACCCCGGCCACATTCAGCCCCATGGTCTTAGCGGCACGAATGGCGACTGAACGTTCTTCTGGCGTTAATTTCACTAAACTTGCCGTACCACCACGGTGTAAGTTAGATCGAAACTCACCAGGCACAGCTTGGCGCTTCATGGCTGCAATCACTTTATCGCCGAGCACAAAACAGCGAATGTCTGCACCGTTGGCTTCTTTAATATATTCCTGCACCATGATGTTGGCTTTCAAACCCATAAAGGCTTCAATCACACTTTCAGCCGCTTTACGAGTCTCGGCTAATACCACACCAATGCCTTGGGTGCCTTCGAGTAATTTAATCACCAGAGGCGCGCCACCCACCATATCAATTAAGTCGGGGATATCGCTCGGTTTATTGGCAAAACCGGTAATAGGTAAGCCGATACCCCGGCGTGACATTAACTGCATTGCCCGCAATTTGTCCCGTGACCGGGAAATTCCAACGGAATCATTTAAGGCATAGACGCCCATCATTTCAAATTGGCGCAACACCGCCGAACCATAAAAGGTAATTGATGCCCCAATGCGAGGGATCACGGCATCAAATGCAGGTAACTCTTGCCCACCAATGTGAATGCTCGATTGCCGCATATTGATATTCATATAACATGCAAGGGGATTGATTACATGTACTTCATGACCACGTAATTGAGCCGCTTCAACAAGTCGTTTTGTTGAATATAACTCTGGGCCTTGCGATAAAATCGCTATTCTCATTTGGTCTCCGGCAACCACTAGTTTTAAGCGCATAATACGCCTGCGCAGGGATAAATCAAACAACTAGAGACATAGACAAGATTAGTTGCACAAATGCTCAACGCCCATAGCAAAAAACCAGTCACGTGGACTGGTTTTTATCATTATCGAAGTAACATTAATTACCTTCGCTAACCATGTTAACCGTGTATTTAGGGATCTCGATGACCATGTCAGTGTCGACCACTTTAGCCTGACAAGATAGACGACTTTCGGGCTCAAGTCCCCATGCTTTATCTAACATGTCATCTTCTAGCTCATCACTTGGCTCAAGATCATTAAAGCCTTCACGCACGATACAGTGACACGTCGTGCAAGCACAGGATTTTTCACAGGCATGCTCGATATTGATGCCATTACGCAGCGCAACATCAAGAATGGTCTCACCAACATTCGCCTCAAGCACAGCGCCATCAGGGCACAATTGGGCATGGGGAAGAAAGACTAATTGGGGCATTACATCACCTATATATTGTCAATTGACAGGCCTTTAAAAGCCACTCGAATAGAATTATCCATACGTCTGGCAGCAAAATCTTGGGTTTGCTCATCCAGTTTTTCAATCGCGTATTTAATCGTATCTGCATCATCAAGCGCGGCCACTTGCGCCACATTGGCCATAGTGGCATCGATCTGCCCACGCTCATCGGCATTCAGCAAATCGCCATCTTTCGCTAATGCGGCATGTAGAGAC
>JBOFUF010000065.1:0-7067 GCA_051652445.1 Shewanella sp. | reverse complement strand
GCGCACAATGCCGGTGGCAGCAAAGACTTCGTCACAGGCTTGGCGGGCAAGGCGCGCGCCGGCTGCGTTAATTTCAGCAGACAGCGACTGCATGTCGTAGTCGGCCATGGCGATGGTGGTAGCGTTAAAGGTGTTGGTTTCAATGATGTCGGCACCGGCGAGTAAGTAGTCGGTGTGAATTTGTTTGATGATATGGGGCTGGGACAAGACCAATAAATCGTTGTTACCTTTAACATCGGTATGCCAATCTTTAAAGCGCTCGCCGCGATAGTCCTCTTCTTCCAGCTTGTAGCCTTGGATCATCGTGCCCATGGCACCGTCTAAGATCAGAATGCGCTGTGCAAGCTGTTTGCGTATGTCTGCGACTATCTGGCCAGCTTGGGTAGAGGGTATCGTCATCAGTAGTTACCTTAAATACAGCTAAGTTAAGTCCAAGCACCGACCCTTTTCATGCTAAGTGCATGTTATTAGAGTCTATCGACATTTGTTTTTTGGATACTTGTTGTTATAAAATGTTTTTGGACATTTAAACGTATAGACGTCCATACTACGCGAATTATGATTGTCAGGGCAAGATGAAAGTCAAAGCCATTAGGCGCGAGAATCTAGAACCTAGAACCTAGAATCTAGAACCTAGCACCTAGCACCGAGAATCTAGAATCTAGAACCGAGAATCTAGAATCTAGAATCTAACATCTAGCACCTAGGTCCTAGGCTTTATTTAAAAGGCATATATGAAACAAGTTCGATTGTTATTGCTACGCCACGGCGAGTGTGAAGGCGGCGCCATCTTGCGGGGGCGTGTGGATGTGCCTTTAAGTCAAATGGGTTGGCAACAAATGTCGGCCGCGGTTGAGGCGCAGGCCAGCGTGTGTAGCGCGATTTATAGCTCGACTTCACGGCGCTGCGCCGACTTTGCCGACGCTTTTGCCCAGAAGCTGCATTCGGCAGCGGCGCGGGTATCCGTCACTCAGCCATTGCAGGCGCAGTGTTGGTCGGCTTTACAGGAAATTGATTTTGGTGATTGGGACGGTTGTCGGCTCGATGAACTGTATCAGCAACAGGGCGAACGCTTAGCGGCCTATTGGCAAAATCCGTGGCAGGCACCGCCGCCCAATGGCGAAACGATGGCCAGTTTTGAGTCGCGGGTGAATGGCGCGATTGATGCCCTACTCGCTGCCGAATTTGACCGCCTTGGCGTTGACTCATATAAAACCGAAAAAGCGGAACACGAAGCGCCTGCGCAGGTATGGGTTGTGACCCACGGCGGGGTGATCCGTCACTTAATGGCGCGCGCCCTTGGGCTGGAACGGGCGGTGGGGGTTTATCGTCAACTCGATGTCCCCGTGGCGGCCGTGGTGACGATTAATGTACTGCAAGATGATCACGGTGCCTATTATTGGCGTTTAGCATGGCCGAGCGGCGCGGAGAGTCACGCGAACCTCTAGCCACAATCGTCGAGCCACAATCCTCTAGCCACAATAGTTAGGCAATCATCATATGGCGACAATCTAATGGCGAGAATCGTGGCTGTGAACATATTCTGCTTTAAACTGCATTGCCTAATGGAACAGATGTAGGATAATGCCTTTCCTGACGTGTAAACACGATAGCGTTCGATGCGCAATCAGTTAACGTCACAGCAATAGGTGTTGGGAATAGGCTCTTGGTTCGAATCGCTTGGTTGTTTTAATTCACCGTGGCGCAGTTAACCAAAAAGGTATCAACCCAAACATAATAGGGAATCGGGGAGCTGCTTGTCAGTCAGCCCGAACTGTGCCCGCAACTGTGAGTAGTTAAAAGAAGCGCCTAGATTCTAGATGTCAGATTCTAGATTTCAGATCCTAGATTCTAAAGAAAGCCTAGCCCCTTCTTTTCTACAAGTCAGGAGACCTGCCTATTGCTGTTATCGCTGCGTGCAGCCTTAGTTCTCGAGCGGGTAACTCGAGGGAGCAGATGACAATGATAAGCTTTTTTTATAGCGGTTTGGGCTCGATAGGAGCGCCGCTTTGGTGAATATTCTCGCAATCCAAGCGAATGGTTCAGTGAGTGGCAGTGGCCTCTCTGCGCCTGCGAGCCCACCAATTGCCCTTGATGTCAGTCATTTGAGCTGGTCTATCAAGGGTAAAACCATCCTTTGCGATATTAACTTTGCGCTGCCAACAGGGCAGATGCTGGGGCTGATTGGGCCAAACGGCGCGGGTAAGTCTAGCTTGCTGCGCTGTTTGTATCGCTTTATTCGCCCGACCCATGGGCAGATTACTCTTTTCGAACAAGATATTGAGCATTTATCACCCAAGGCGTTTGCCTGTCGCGTCGCCGTTGTGCAGCAAGATACCCCGCATTATGTTGATCTCACCACAGAGCAATTGGTCAGTATGGGCTTAACGCCCCATAAGGGCATGTTCGATACCCATTCGAGTTGTGATAGCGAGCGTATTGTTAACGCCTTAGAGAAGGTGGGCTTGAGTCATAAAATGCATCAACAATACGAGCACTTATCCGGTGGTGAAAAGCAGCGTGCCTTGATTGCCCGCGCCATAGTGCAACAACCGCAGCTGTTGATTTTAGATGAGCCAACCAATCACCTCGATGTGCGTTATCAAATTCAAATCCTCGAATTAGTCCGCAGCCTTGGCATCAGCGTGATTGCCTCGATTCACGATCTCAATTTAGCCAGTGCCCTGTGCGACAGTTTGTTGTTGATCCATCACGGGGAAGTCAGCGCTATGGGCACGCCTTGCGAGGTATTAACCGAGGCGCGCATTGCTGAGGTGTTTGGTGTGTGCGCTCAGGTATCGCCCCATCCACAACATAAAAAGCCCTTGATTAGCTATTTTTATGGTTATCACCATGTCGCTCATGGCCTAAGCGAGGCGAGGGCGGATGACTCTGGGGAGTAAACAATATTTCATCTCATCATATTGGAGGCGTATCGTGACACCGTTGACGAGACAACAAGGGATGCTGCTGGTATTAGGCATCATCACTTTGATAACGCCTATTACCGCAACCAGCTTTGGCGCGGCAAACATCAGCTTTATGGATGTTATTCATGTGTTTATCAATAAGGCGATGAACCTCACTCAAGCTAATGCCATAACTGAACGCATTGTGATGGAGCTTAGGCTGCCGCGCATTTTGCTGGCTTTTGTGGCTGGAGCGGGGTTGTCACTGGCGGGCAGTGTGTTGCAAACCGTGACCCGCAATCCGCTGGCCGATCCCTATTTGTTTGGCATTAGCTCTGGCGCTTCTTTTGGCGCAGTGGTGATATTAACGCTATTTGCCGGCGCAGGTGTGGTCGATAATAGCGACATAGTGGCACATTCTGGACTTTTTAGTGGTTCGGGCGCGTTGTCTGGGCTGCGGTGGTTTAGCTTACCCATAGGCGCTTTTATCGGGGCCAGTTTGTCGGTTTTGATCGTGCTGGCCCTGTCAGGGCTTGGGCTCAATAGCCAAGTGGAGCGGATGCTGCTTTCTGGCGTGGCGACCTCTTTTATGTTTGGTGCGTTAACCAGTTTGCTGCTGTATTTTGCCAGTCCGCAGGCGACGGCTTCAGTGCTGTTTTGGAGTTTAGGCAGTTTTGCCAAGGCCAGCTGGTCACTGTTAGCGTTACCGACCGTGGTGATTAGCGCGAGCTTATTGATTATTTTAGGCATGAAACGGCAGATTATGGCGTTGCAAGCGGGGGATGAAACGGCGCATACCTTAGGGGTGAATGTGCCTAAGTTACGGCTGAATATGCTGCTGCTTTGCTCCTTGATTACCGCAGTCTTGGTGGCCACCTGCGGTGGGATTGGTTTTGTTGGTTTAATGATCCCCCACACAGTACGCATGTTATTTCCCGGTCGTCAGCCTATGGTATTAACGGCGCTGGTGGGGGGATTATTTATGATCTGGATTGATGTGCTCGCCCGCTGCTTGCTGGGTAATCAAGAGTTGCCCGTGGGCATTATCACGGCGGCCATCGGGAGTCTGTTCTTTTTGCTGATTTTGCGTCAGCGCACTGGTATGCGGTAAATACCGAATTATGTTATCAACATAACGTATTGGGAGAATCAATATTTCTGTTGATATCACTCAGCTATATGAAGTAGCAAGCTAGCCGATATCGCAAGCGATGAGCGATGTGAGTCATCGGCTCGGGATGCGTTGTGGTCTTTAAATTGGATGATAAGTGGAGTGGGAATGTCTCAATTAGCCGTATCTTTTCAAATAAGCCCTGCAAGTAAAGCGCTGGATCACCTCATCCAGCAGAAAATTGATCTTAAGACTAAGCCGCCCGGCGCCTTAGGTCGGCTTGAATCCCTCGCCTTGCAAATTGCTCGGGTGCAAGCGGCCAATGTGCCACAAACGGATGTGCTCACGATAGTGAACCCCACCTTACTGGTGTTTGCGGCAGATCACGGTATTGCGGCCCACGGCGTGTCGATAGCACCGAGTGAAGTGACTCGTCAGATGGTGCAAAATTTTGCCCATGGCGGCGCAGCGATTAACGTTTTTTGTCGGCAGGTGGGCTTTACGCTCGAAGTGATTGATTGTGGTATGTTAACGCCAGTTGCAGGCGTTGAAGGCATTATCGATCAACGTCTTGGCGCAGGGACCGCGGCGATTCATTTGGCGCCTGCGATGGCATTAGACTGTGTTGATAAAGGTTTTGCACTGGCGCGGGATTTGATTGAACGCCACCATCAAGCCGGGTGTACTTTAGTCGCTTTTGGCGAAATGGGCATAGGCAACACTTCATCCGCTGCAGCCATTATGGCGTCGATGATGCAATTGAATGTGAGTGATTGTGTTGGCCGAGGCACGGGCATTACTGCCCAAGCGTTAACCCATAAGCAAAGCTTGATTGAGCAAGCCTTAGCGCGGCATCAAAGCGCGTTAACTGGGCCTAAATCGGTGTTAGCCTGCTTAGGTGGCTTTGAAATTGTGCAGATAACGGGGGCTATGCTCGCTGCGGCTGAGCGCAACATGCTGGTGGTCGTAGATGGTTTTATCGCGACGGCAGCAGCGTTAGTTGCGGTGCAAATCGCGCCCAACGTGCGCGATTATTTGATTTTTGCCCACCAATCCGATGAGCAAGGTCATTTACGTATGCTCGATTATTTGCAGGCTAAACCGCTGTTATCCTTAGAGCTAAGATTAGGTGAAGGTACGGGGGCAGCGTTGGCTTTGCCGCTTATTCAAGCCGCAGTAAATTTTTATAATCAAATGGCGAGTTTTAGTGATGCGGGGATTAAGGCTGTTGTATGATGTGCCCCAGTTAAATTATTTATTTTACAAATAACGGTTTAGCTAACCGTGTTAATGTTAAACCTTGCAGCAAGTGTGAATTCACTAAGGATGGTTTATGTCAGAACGCGAAAGCTGGCACAAAGAGATCGATTTGTTTTTAGTTGCCATGGGCTATTTTACCCGTATACCTATGCCTAAGTGGGTCGAAGTCGATGGCGATAAATTAAATAAGGCCAGTCGTTACTTCGGTCTAGTGGGTCTATTGGTCGGTTTATTAAGCGCCATTGTTTTTTGGCTGACGCAGAACTGGCTACCCGCCGGCGTGTCGGTTTTGTTAGCTATGTTAGTGGGGGTGTTACTCACGGGGGGATTCCATGAGGATGGCCTAGCAGACACCTTTGATGGTTTTGGTGGGGGGTGGACAGCCGAGGACAAACTGCGGATCATGAAGGATTCGCGCCTCGGCAGTTATGGTGCCATCGCGTTAATTTTAGCCTTGTTACTGAAATGGCAACTGTTAGTTGAATTGGCGATGTACGATCCTGTGGTCGCCGGATCGGCATTGATTGTGGCGCATACGGTCAGTCGAGTGGTATCTGCCAGCCTTATCTTTACTGAAACCTATGTGCGTGATGACGACAGCAGTAAATCCAAACCCTTAGCGCAACATCAAGGTATTAATGAGCTGTTTATCTTGATCGCCAGTGGCGTGTTAGTGCTGTTATTTCTAAAAGGACTGGCGGCGCTGTCGGTACTCTTAGTGATGATAGGGTTGCGTCGAGTGTTTGTGGTGGTGTTTAGGCGTCAAATTGGTGGTTACACGGGGGACACCTTAGGCGCTGCGCAGCAAGTTTCTGAAATCTTATGCTATTTTGTACTGCTTGTTGTGGGTAATATATTGTGATCCACCTCGTCATTGGCGGCGCCCGTAGCGGTAAGAGTTGCTACGGTGAGGCCTTAGTGCGCCAGTACACTGCGCTGGGCTTCGATGCCTGCTATGTGGCGACAGCACAGGCGCGAGATGATGAAATGGCGACTCGTATCGCCAAGCATCAAACGGGACGTTTGGGTGATGGTATCGAGTGGCAATTGTTTGAAGAGCCGCTCGTTCTCACTGAATTGTTAACGCGTTTAGCAAAACCTGGGCGAGTGATTTTAGTGGACTGTTTGACCCTGTGGTTAACCAATCAACTGCTCGCAACAAGCGCCCACGTGGAGACGACCCCGGCGCCGACTGAGTGGAATATTGCCACTGACTTGGTTGCTGCAACCGCGAGTGAAGAAACACTGGCCAGTTGGCAGCGAGAAAAAACCGCATTGGTAGACTCCCTTGCTAAGCTCGAAGGTGTGGTGATTTTGATCAGTAATGAAGTCGGTTCTGGCATAGTGCCCTTAGGTGAGTTGAGCCGACAATTTGTCGATGAAGCGGGCTGGTTAAATCAAGCCGTGGCGACCTTAGCGGACAATGTCACCTTAGTGGTCGCCGGTTTACCCTTAGCATTAAAACCCCTTTAAGCTATGTCCTCTTTAAAGGCAAACCCTAACGCCTGTGCTATTGCCGCCGATGACGCGAATGTCACCGTCGTTAATTCACCTCGGCGCGCGAGCGTGTTGATGGTGCAGGGCACGACATCGGATGCGGGCAAGAGCACCTTAGTTGCAGGCATTTGTCGAATGCTTGCCCGTCAAGGCATTAAGGTTGCGCCCTTTAAGCCGCAAAATATGGCGCTCAATAGCGCTGTCACTATTGATGGCGGCGAGATTGGCCGCGCACAGGCCTTGCAAGCCGCGGCCTGTTATCTTGAGCCCCACACCGATTTTAATCCCAT
>JBOFUF010000064.1:0-12992 GCA_051652445.1 Shewanella sp. | reverse complement strand
CCTCGGGTAAAATGTGCATGCCTGCGGCGCGCGCAAATTGCTTGCCTAACATAAAGTCCCGGTTGCCGTGGATAAAATACACTGGCATCTTTTGTGATATTTGCTTGAGTTTTTCGGCGAGCTCGAGGGCAAAAGGTAAGGCAATATCATCACCAACCCAGACTTCAAATAAATCACCTAGGATATAAAGGGCGTCGGCATCATCGAGCTCAGTGTCGAGGAAGCGAGTGAACGCTTGGGTAATATCAAGGCGATCTGCACTCAGGTGCAGATCGCCTATAAATAAAGTTCGCATCCGCAGTGTTATGCCGCGATGCTGACTTTTTCAATCACAATGGCTTCTAACGGCACATCTTGATGCATACCACGGTTGCCTGTGCTAACGGCTTTAATTTTTTCGATAATGTCCATCCCTTCAACGATTTCGCCAAATACGCAGTAGCCCCAGCCCTGTGAGGTTTCTGATTTAAAATCGAGAAAAGTATTGTCGTTCACGTTAATGAAGAACTGCGCAGTAGCTGAATGTGGATCTGAAGTCCGCGCCATAGCAACAGTACCAGTGCGGTTTGATAAACCGTTATTGGCTTCATTTTTCACGGGCTCGTTACAACGCTTTTGGCTCATGTCTTCGTTGAAGCCACCACCTTGGATCATGAAACCGTCAATAACACGGTGGAAGATAGTGCCGTCGAAGAAACCTTCGTCAACATATTTCATGAAGTTTGCTACTGTTAACGGCGCTTTTTCAGCGTTCAGTTGCAGTTTAATGTCGCCCAAATTAGTGTGTAATGTGATCATGATTTCATACTCTGTGTAAATAGTGGCGCGATTCTAACTTATCTCGGATTGCGCGCAAAGTGCAGTATTCAAAACCTGTCAGGCCGTGATAGACTGACTCCTTGATTTTACACCTGAATGTGTCATTGAAGAGAATATCGATGTTGAAGATTTACAACAGTATTACCCGCCAAAAACAGGAATTTAAGCCCATTAATCCCGGAAAAATTGGGATGTACGTGTGTGGTGTGACCATATACGATCTCTGTCATATTGGTCATGGCCGTACTTTTGTTTCCTTCGACATGATAGTGCGCTACCTGCGTTACGCCGGTTATGAGGTGAATTTTCAGCGCAATATTACCGATGTTGATGACAAAATCATCAAGCGCGCTAACGAGAATAACGAAAGCTGCGAAGCCTTAACTGAGCGTCTTATTGGTGAAATGCACCAAGACTTCGATGCCTTAAATATGTTGCGCCCCGATTTTGAACCGCGCGCGACCCTGCATATTGCCGAAATTATTGACATGGTTGAGTTATTACTCGCCCGTGGTCACGCCTATGTGGCGAGCGATGGCGATGTACTTTTCAGCGTGGCTTCATATCCTGATTACGGCCGTTTATCGGGCCAAAATTTGGATCAATTGCAAGCCGGTGCTCGGGTAGAAGTGGACGAAACCAAGCAAAACCCGATGGATTTTGTGTTGTGGAAAATGTCTAAACCTGGCGAACCGACATGGGAATCCCCATGGGGACCGGGCCGCCCTGGTTGGCACATTGAATGTTCTGCGATGAACAGCAAACATTTAGGGCTGCATTTTGACATTCATGGTGGTGGCTCTGACTTACAGTTTCCACACCATGAAAACGAAATCGCTCAGTCTTGTTGTGCCCATGACACCCCATACGTGAACTATTGGATGCACACAGGCATGGTGATGGTCGACCGTGAAAAGATGTCTAAGTCATTAGGCAACTTCTTCACCATTCGCGATGTGCTTGGTCACTATGATGCGGAAACTGTGCGTTATTTCCTATTGTCTGGTCATTATCGTAGTCAACTGAACTATTCAGAAGATAATTTGAAACAAGCTCGCTCAGCGTTAGAGCGTTTATATACGGCAATGAAAGATGTCGACTTGACGGTGAGAGCGGCGCCAGCAGAACAATTTGTGACTAAGTTTACCGCGGCGATGGATGATGACTTTAATACCCCTGAAGCGTATTCAGTACTCTTTGATATGGTGCGTGAGGTCAATCGCTTAAAACTAACCGATATGGCACAAGCCTCTGCGTTAGCGGTCACCTTAAAGCAATTAGCGGATGTATTGGGCCTGTTAAGCCAAACGCCTGAGGCTTTCTTTCAAGGTGGCGGTAGTGACGATGAAGTGGCTGAAATTGACGCCTTAATCGTTGAGCGTAACCGTGCTCGCAGCGAAAAAGATTGGGCTGCTGCAGATATAGCGCGTAATCGTTTAGATATTTTGGGCGTGGTGCTTGAAGATGGTCCAAGTGGCACCACTTGGCGTAAAAAATAAGTCTATTCGCTATATATTCTTAGCTCCAAAATTTTCAGCCATAAAAAAACCTGCAGAATGCAGGTTTTTTTATGCTTGCTAGAACCTAGAACCTAGAACCTAGAACCTAGAACCTAGAACCTAGAACCTAGAACCTAGAACCTAGAACCTAGAACCTAGTCATGATATTGCTCTGCAGCGTAAAGCGTATTTTCTAATAAGCTGGCAATGGTCATCGGGCCTACACCGCCAGGAACGGGAGTGATAAAGCTGGCATGTTGCGCCGCTACGTCATATTGCACATCACCGACTAAGGTGCCGTTGTCTAAACGGTTAATACCTACATCGATGACGATAGCACCGGGTTTGATCCACTCGCCAGGAATGAAACCAGGTTTGCCCACAGCGACCACGACCAGATCGGCCAGACGGATTTTTTGCTCAAGATTCTTCGTGAAGCGATGACAAGTGGTGGTGGTACAGCCTGCCAGCAGCAACTCTAAGGTCATAGGACGGCCGACAATATTGGACGCACCCACAACGACAGCATCTAAACCATAAGTATCAACACCAGTAGATTTGATGAGTGTCATTATACCCATTGGCGTGCAAGCACGTAGCACCGGAATACGCTGAGCTAAACGTCCAACGTTGTACGGGTGAAATCCGTCAACATCTTTATCAGGGCGAATACGCTCGATGACTTTTGAGTCTTCGATATGCGCAGGTAGTGGCAGTTGCACTAAGATGCCGTCGATTGTCGGATCATCATTAAGACGATCAATCAGGTTCAGTAATTCATCTTCAGTGCAGCTTGTTTCTAAATCGTATGAATGAGAAATAAATCCAACTTCTTCACAGGCTTTACGTTTACTGCCTACATAAACTTGTGATGCGGGATCGGCTCCCACTAAAACGACGGCTAAACCCGGTACGCGTTGTCCCGCCTCTTTGCGGGCGGTGACTTTCTCGCTGAGCCGGGTGCGGATGGATTGAGCAATCGCCTTGCCGTCGATTATTTGGGCTGTCATGATTGTAGGATATCCTTTATATGGGCGATGGTGAAAACAGTCGTTAACACAGAGATTGGCAATCAGAGTTATTTTAACAGGGCTCAGCTACTGTGTCATGGTGAAAGCCAAAGCTTAATGGATAAAAAAAAACAGATTAGCCTGATAATTCAGCATCTAGAACCGAACGATAAAAAAATCGTTGACGGGTGTAAAATGAGGGGATAAGATGCGCTCCGTTCTCAGGCAGATGTGTACATCTCGCGTTGATGAATCTTAAGAAAGATCTTCGGTGATTAGCGCAGCCCGGTAGCGCATCCAGATTTTGGATGAGAACGGACCAGAGGTAACCCTCTGAGTTAATACCAAATAAAATGTAAGACCTTCGGTGATTAGCGCAGCCCGGTAGCGCATCTGGTTTGGGACCAGAGGGTCAGAGGTTCGAATCCTCTATCACCGACCACTTTATTATCGTTTGCTTCAATGAATTCAAAAATAATTTGAACTCAAATAGGCGAGTGATAGGGTTAGCATAAATGCTTTCCAAATCGGTTAGGATACAGAATATTCTGTAAACCATGCGCCCGTAGCTCAGTTGGATAGAGCACCCGCCTTCTAAGCGGGTGGTCGCAGGTTCGAATCCTGCCGGGCGTACCAGTTTCAGTGGTGATTGTAGCTCAGTTGGTAGAGTCCCGGATTGTGATTCCGGTTGTCGTGGGTTCGAGCCCCATCAGTCACCCCATTTTTAGTACCTTGAGTACAAATTAAAAAAAGCGACCTTGTGTCGCTTTTTTTATACCCCAGATTCGGCTGTTGAGGCTCGACTCTGCAGAAAACGGTGGCTATAATGTCGCGTCTTGATAGATATCAACTATGAGCGACCTGTGCCTAAAGCCACTTGTGATAGGCATTATAGTCAAATTTAATGATCAAGAAACGAATACCTGAATAGTTGATTTTTCGACTATTACAAAGAATGTTAGACAAATTTCGAGGAAAAACAATGCAAGTTTCTGTTGAAGCAACACAAGGCCTAGAGCGTCGCCTGACCATTTCTGTTCCTGCTGAACAAATTGAAAAGCTGGTTAAAGACAGTTTACAACGTGAAGCTAAGCGTGCTCGTATCCCAGGTTTCCGTCCTGGTAAAGTGCCTGTTACTGTGATTAACAAACGTTACGGCGCAGCGATTCGTCAAGACATCATGGGTGAAGTGATGCAACGTAACTTCATCGAAGCAATTATTGCTGAGAAGTTAAACCCAGCAGGTGCACCGACTTTTGTTCCTGGTGCTGCTGATGGCGAAAAATTCGAATTTATCGCTACCTTTGAAATCTATCCAGAAGTTGAGCTGAAAGGCTTAGATGCAATCGCAGTAGAACAACCTAAAGCGCAAGTGACTGACGCTGACGTTGACACTATGATTGAAACCTTACGTAAACAACACGCGACTTTCGCGGCGGTTGAGCGTGAAGCTGCTGATGGCGACAAAGTGAAAATGAACTTTATTGGCTCAGTTGACGGTGAAGAATTTGAAGGCGGCAAAGCTGATGATTTTGAACTGCAATTAGGTAGCGGCCGTATGATCCCAGGTTTCGAAGCCGGCATCTTAGATCGCAAAGCGGGCGAAGAATTTGTTATCGACGTGAACTTCCCAGAAGAATATCACGCTGAAAACCTAAAAGGTAAAGCGGCTAAGTTCGCGATTACGCTGACTGAAGTGCAAGCGGCTAACCTGCCAGAAGTAAACGATGAGTTTGCGGCTCTGTTTGGTATCAGCGAAGGTGGCTTAGAAGCCCTTAAAACTGAAATTCGTAAAAACATGAACCGTGAACTTGAGCAAGCGTTAAAAGCTAACGTGAAAGAGCAAGTGATCAATGGTTTGCTAGCTAACAACGGTATCACTCTGCCAAAAGCATTGATTGATGGCGAAGTTAACGTATTGCGCCAACAAGCCATGCAACGTTTTGGCAATCAGACGGCAAACATGCCTGAACTGCCAGCGGAGTTGTTCACTGAACAAGCTGCGCGTCGCGTGCAAATCGGTCTGCTATTAGGCGAAGTGATCAAAACTAACGAACTGAAAGCGGAAGATGAACGCGTTCAAGGTTTGATCGCTTCAATGGCTTCTGCTTATGAAGATCCAAGTGAAGTGGTTGCCTATTACAATAGCAACAAAGAGTTGATGCAAAACATGCGTAACGTTGCTTTAGAAGAGCAAGCGGTTGAAGCTCTGCTTAAATCGGCCAATGTGACCGAAAAACAGGTCGCTTTTGAAGAATTTATGAACAAGGCTACCGGTCGCGCATAAGCTAAGCTTGACTTGATTAGCTGTTCGCCATTTATAATGGCTCGTATGAGGTTCCTCATGCGAGCCATTTTTATTTAGGGAAGTAAATAATGCATAACGCGTCAGATATACAAAGTGCTTTAGTACCTATGGTCATCGAACAGACTGCTAAAGGTGAGCGCTCATACGATATTTATTCTCGTTTGTTGAAAGAGCGGATTATCTTTTTGGTTGGTCAAGTTGAAGAACACATGGCAAACCTTATCGTGGCGCAATTATTATTCTTAGAATCAGAAAGCCCAGATAAAGATATCTTTTTATACATTAACTCTCCAGGCGGTTCGGTCACCGCAGGTATGGCGATTTATGATACCATGCAGTTTATCAAACCGAATGTCAGTACTGTGTGTATCGGTCAAGCTGCCAGCATGGGCGCTTTCTTATTAGCCGGTGGAGAGAAGGGAAAACGTCACTGTTTACCTAACTCACGCGTGATGATCCATCAGCCTTTGGGAGGTTTCCAAGGTCAAGCTTCTGACATTGCTATTCATGCCAAAGAAATCCTAGGCATTAAAAATAAGCTTAATCAAATGCTCGCTGAACACACAGGGCAACCGCTCGATGTGATAGAACGCGATACCGATCGAGATAACTTCATGAGTGCCACTCAAGCCGTCGAATACGGCTTAGTTGACTCAGTGATGACGAAACGCGGCTGATTTTTGCTTTTGGCTGAGCTATGCTCTGTAAAAGTTAAGCAAATTTAAGACAGGCAGTAGAGCAGACTGCAAATGAGGTAATTAATGGGCGACAACAAAAATAATGCTGACAGCGGTAAATTGCTGTATTGCTCTTTTTGCGGAAAGAGCCAGCATGAAGTGAGAAAACTCATTGCGGGTCCATCAGTGTATGTATGCGATGAATGTGTTGAGTTATGTAACGACATTATTCGTGAAGAGATTAAAGAAATCTCTCCAAAGCGCGATAGTGATAAATTGCCGACACCACATGAGTTGCGAGCACATTTAGACGATTATGTGATTGGCCAAGACAGAGCAAAAAAAGTGCTTTCTGTGGCAGTGTATAATCACTATAAGCGTTTGAAAAATGGGTCGCCTAAAGATGGTATCGAGTTGGGTAAGAGTAACATCTTGCTTATTGGCCCAACCGGTAGCGGTAAAACGCTGCTCGCAGAAACCCTTGCGCGATCACTCAATGTCCCTTTCACTATGGCAGATGCCACTACGCTGACTGAAGCGGGTTATGTGGGGGAAGACGTTGAAAACATCATTCAAAAGTTGCTGCAAAAGTGCGATTACGATGTTGAGAAGGCGCAGCGTGGTATTGTTTATATCGACGAAATCGATAAAATCAGCCGTAAATCAGACAATCCATCGATTACCCGTGACGTATCAGGTGAGGGCGTACAACAAGCGCTACTTAAATTGATCGAAGGTACGGTTGCTGCGGTTCCACCACAAGGTGGCCGTAAACATCCACAGCAAGAATTCTTACAAGTCGATACGTCTAAGATTCTGTTTATCTGTGGTGGTGCGTTTGCCGGACTTGAGAAAGTGATTGAGCAACGTGCACATGTTGGTTCGGGTATTGGTTTTAGCGCGCAGGTGAAAGGCGAAAAAGAGAAGGCGACGATTTCTGAAACCTTATCTCAAGTTGAACCAGGTGATTTAGTTAAATTTGGTCTGATCCCTGAATTTATCGGCCGTTTGCCTGTCGTTGCGACCCTAACCGAGCTGGATGAAGATGCCCTAGTACAAATTTTATCTCAACCTAAAAATGCGCTGACTAAGCAATACAGTGCGTTATTTGAGATGGAAGGTGTCGAGCTTGAGTTCCGCGAAGATGCGCTTAAAGCGATTGCCCACAAAGCCATGTCACGTAAGACGGGTGCCCGTGGTCTTCGCTCAATCGTTGAGAGCATTCTACTGGATACTATGTACGATATTCCTTCAGTGGATGGTGTGGTTAAGGCCGTTGTAGATGAATCAGTGGTGACCGGTGATTCTGCGCCTATCCTGATTTATGAGCACAATGAAACGCAAGTCGCCTCTGGCGAACAATAATCATACGGTTCGCTAATAAACTGAAAAACAAGGAGTCCAACGGACTCCTTTTTTCGTATTAGCCATTGAAACGCTATAAAGCGTCCCAATATACTCCAGTATTAATCCATTTCACCAAAACGGAATCGAACTATGACCCAAGAGCGTGAAGCGCATATCGAACTCCCCGTGCTGCCACTGCGAGATGTGGTGGTCTATCCCCATATGGTAATTCCGTTATTTGTCGGACGAGAAAAATCTATTCGCTGTCTCGAAACCGCAATGGCGCAGGATAAGCAAATTATTTTAGTCGCGCAGCGTGATGCTGAACTCGATGAACCATCGAAAGATGACATTTTCGACGTGGGTACGGTTGCCTCGATTTTACAGTTACTTAAACTACCAGATGGCACAGTTAAAGTGCTGGTTGAAGGTGGTCGTCGCGCCCGTATTAGCCGTTACACCCAAGAAATAGAATTTTTTGTGGCTAAAGCTGAGTATCTAGAATCTGAGCCGCTGGAAGAAAAAGAAGAAGAAGTATTAGTGCGCAGTGCTATTGGTCAGTTTGAAGGTTATATCAAACTGAACAAAAAGATCCCGCCAGAAGTCTTGACCTCTTTAGCGGGTATCGATGAAGCCGCGCGTCTGGCTGATACGATGGCCGCTCATATGCCACTTAAGCTTGAAGATAAGCAATCAGTGCTTGAGATGGTTAACGTTGGCGAACGTTTGGAATATTTAATGGCGATGATGGAATCGGAGATCGACCTATTACAGGTTGAGAAACGTATCCGTACCCGCGTTAAAAAACAAATGGAAAAAAGCCAGCGTGAGTACTATCTGAACGAACAGATGAAAGCCATCCAGAAAGAATTGGGTGATTTAGATGAAGGCCATGACGAATTTGAAGCCTTAAATCGTAAGATTGAAGACGCCAACATGCCAAGCGAAGCGAAAGAAAAAGCCCTCGCCGAGCTGAACAAGTTACGTATGATGTCGCCAATGTCGGCAGAAGCGACCGTGGTACGCAGTTATGTTGATTGGATGACGGCAGTGCCTTGGAGCCAACGTTCCAAAATAAAACGTGATTTAGCCAAAGCCCAAGAAGTACTTGATACTGACCATTTCGGTCTTGAGAAAGTCAAAGAACGTATCTTGGAATATTTGGCCGTCCAAAGTCGAGTTCGCCAGCTTAAAGGCCCTATCCTGTGCTTAGTGGGCCCACCAGGTGTGGGTAAAACCTCGCTGGGTCAATCGATTGCTAAAGCAACGGGTCGTAAGTATGTGCGTGTTGCTTTAGGCGGCGTGCGTGATGAAGCGGAAATTCGTGGTCATCGCCGTACTTATATTGGCTCTATGCCGGGTAAAATCATTCAAAAGATGGCTAAAGTCGGCGTGAAAAATCCGTTATTCTTGCTCGATGAAATCGATAAGATGAGTTCAGATATGCGCGGCGATCCAGCTTCTGCTTTATTGGAAGTTCTCGATCCTGAGCAAAATTCGACCTTTAACGATCATTATCTTGAAGTCGATTACGACCTATCCGATGTCATGTTCGTTGCAACGTCGAACTCAATGGACATACCGGGTCCACTACTGGACCGTATGGAAGTCATTCGTTTATCTGGTTACACCGAAGACGAAAAGCTCAATATTGCTAAGCAACATTTACTGAATAAGCAAATTGAGCGCAACGGCTTAAAAGCGGCTGAAATTAAAGTAGAGGATAGCGCTATCGTTGGCATTATCCGTTATTACACCCGTGAAGCGGGCGTGCGTTCACTTGAGCGTGAATTGTCTAAGATTTGCCGTAAAGTGGTGAAAATGATCTTGCTTGATAAGTCGGTTAAGTCTGTGACTGTGAACCAAGAGAATCTTAAGTCCTTCCTTGGTGTGCAGCGCTTTGATTACGGCAAAGCTGAGTCTAAGAACCAAATCGGTCAAGTGACAGGTTTAGCTTGGACTCAAGTGGGCGGCGACTTACTGACGATTGAAGCAACCTCAGTACCCGGTAAAGGTAAGTTAACCTATACCGGCTCCCTTGGGGACGTGATGCAAGAGTCGATTCAAGCGGCGATGACCGTTGTCCGCGCTCGTGCGGAACAATTAGGCATTAATGCTGATTTCTACGAGAAGCGTGATATCCACGTGCATGTGCCAGAAGGGGCTACGCCAAAAGATGGTCCATCAGCGGGTGCTGCTATGTGTACCGCTTTAGTATCAAGCTTAACAGGTAACCCTGTGCGTAGCGATGTGGCCATGACCGGTGAAATAACCTTACGTGGCGAAGTGTTACCTATCGGTGGTTTGAAAGAAAAACTGCTGGCAGCACATCGCGGCGGCATAAAAATGGTGCTTATTCCAAAAGAAAACGAGCGTGATCTAGAAGAAATTCCTGCCAATGTGATTGCAGACCTCGAGATCCGACCTGTACGCTGGGTCGATGAAGTATTAAAACTGGCCCTAGAAAGGCCCGTGGAAGGCTTCGAAGTGGTTAAAAACTTGGCATAACGCAAGAAATTGCGCTATCACGTTAAAAAAAATGAAAAAAGTGGCTTAACAAAGTGCAGACCTGTGGTAGCCTAGGTCCGTGGAGAGCCAGATGCTCCAAGCCCTTGGCGCAACTGGCTTTGAGCTGTATCTAGTTTTAATTCTTTGGTTTTCGAACTCAGCTTGAACTTTGAATTCAAGCTTGTTATAAAAGCCTCCGCAGACCGTTTTAGAGACTGATTTGGTTGCGGTGCAATAAAAATTACATTCAAGGGGATGACATGAACAAATCTGAACTAATCGAGAAAATCGCTTCTGGTGCTGACATTTCTAAAGCCGCCGCTGGCCGTGCACTGGATTCTTTTATTGCTGCTGTGACCGAAGGTCTGAAAGAAGGCGATAAGATTTCTCTTGTTGGTTTTGGTACTTTTGAAGTGCGTGAACGTGCTGAACGTACTGGTCGCAACCCACAAACGGGTGAAGAAATCAAAATCGCAGCAGCTAAAATTCCTGCATTCAAAGCTGGTAAAGCACTGAAAGACGCTGTTAATTAATTATTAATATCGTAGCCTTTGTAAGGCATTCGTAAAAACAAGCACTGTTTAATCAGTGCTTTTTATGAATTGAAAGTAATGGAATATTAAACTTAATTTACCATTGCTCGGGGTTTTAGAATTTACCAGTGGTAGCGTCTGAATATTCCCATAAATTACAGAAAGGCGCATCTCAACCTGATGCGCCTTTTTATTTTGTTAATCGCAACAAGCGAGAAATCTGATGTTAGAAAAGATCCGCGATGGTTCGCAAGGCGTGATTGCTAAAAGCATTCTCGTACTGGTGATTTTATCTTTTGCATTTGCAGGCGTGAGCAGTTATTTAGGTACAACAACTGATATTCCTGTGGCTGAAGTGAACGGTGATAAGATCACTAAATCTGAGCTAGAGCAAGCTTATCAGAGCGAACGCGCTCGTATGGAACAGCAGCTAGGTGATATGTTCGCTGCGTTATCTGCCGATGAAAAATACTTACAAAGTATTAAACAGAGTGTATTAGAGCGCTTAGTGGCGGATAAATTGATCGATCAAGCTGCCATGGCGATGGGGTTGCGCGTATCAGATGAGCAGATTATTGCTGCAATGAAAGCTGAACCAGCATTCCAAACAGATGGCCAATTTGATAACGATCGTTATCAAGCCATTCTGCGTCAGTTAGGTTATCAGCCTCAGAGCTTCAGAGATATGATGCGTGTTGATATGACCCGCCGTCAGTTAACGGCTGCGCTTGTTGGTACTGAATTTGTACTTGCTGGTGAAGCCAAACAATTAGCAGAGTTACAAGGTCAAACCCGTGATCTGCGCTATGTTATTGTTGATTCTGCGCCATTTTTAGCCACGACGTCAGTGACTGACGAGCAAGTGAAAAACTATTACGATGCAAATCAAGGACAATTTATGAGTCCTGAGATGGTGAGCTTAGAATATATTGAGCTGAATGCCGCTGATTTCGCTAAAAACAATCCAGTTGCTGCTGAAGAAGCAAAAACTTATTACGAAGAACATAAAGCACAATATGTGTCTAGCGAGAAGCGTCTCGCCGCACATATTCTGGTTATACCAGGTAATGATTCCTCAGCGGCAAAAGCCAAGGCGGAAGATTTAGCGAAACAATTAGATAGCGGTGCCGATTTTGCTGAGCTGGCTAAAGCGAACTCTGATGATACTTTGAGTGCAGAGCAGGGCGGTAAACTGGATTGGTTTGAACCCGGTGTGATGGACCCCGCATTCGATGCGGCTCTATTTGCATTAAATAAAGGCCAACATTCTGCCGTTGTTAAATCAGATTTTGGTTTCCACATTATCAAGCTATTAGATGTGCAATCTGGTGCGACGGTACCGTTTGCTGATGTGCAAGCTAAGATAGTGGCTCAATTGCAAGAGAAGAAAGCGGTTGACCAGTTCTACAGTTTACAAAGCAAATTAGCGGATACCAGCTATGAAGTGCCTGATACGCTATCTGAAACCGCAAAAGTTGTGGGTGTTGATATCAAGACAACAGCACTGTTTTCTCGCAACAATGTCCCTGCTGCGCTAAACACGCCTGATTTAGTCAAAGCTGCGTTTTCTGAAACGGTCATGCAGAAAGGTTTAAATAGTGAAGTGATTGAGCTTGAACCTAACCATGTGGTGGTTATTCGAGTAAAAGAACATCACAATGCCGGTACTTTGGCCTTCGCTGAAGTAAAAGCCAATATCACTGAACGTTTGATACAAGATAACGCTAACGAAACTGCCCGTGCGAAAGCGCAAGAGTTGATGGCACAAGTTAAAGCGGGTGCAACTGATCTTGGTTTCGTGTCGAAAGTAAAACTAGGCCGTGGTGCCCAAGACGTTGATGCTGCGATTGTGGGTAAAGTGTTCCAAATGCCTACACCCAGCACGGCTGCTGTTGTCGATACTGTCGGTTTAGCCACTGGTTATGCTGTGATTGTACTCGATAAAGTCAACGCTGCAGAGAGCGTGAGTGATGAGCTGGTGAATGCGCTTAAACAGCGTCTAAACGCACAATACAGTGAAGCTGATTATCGTGGCTTGATTGCTTCACTTAAAGCCAGTGCTAAGGTGCTTTATCCTGTAGAAGAGTAAGTTCAGTGTGGATAATGCGTAAAACGGGTTATCCAACAGATTAAATTTTAAAAGCCAAGTGATTTCACTTGGCTTTTTTGTTTTTCAACTCGATGAAGTTTACCGATGATTTTGAAGGGTCTCAGTTATAGCAATGGATCAGGTTCCCTATTTGATTATGTACTGCGCTTATGTCTATGGATTTGCTCGAACTGCTGAGGGA
>JBOFUF010000063.1:0-2367 GCA_051652445.1 Shewanella sp. | reverse complement strand
CGACACCGGCGTTGCCACCTTGGGCAATATGGAAGCCGTGCAGTTTCACCCAACTGCCATCGTGCCTGCGGGGATCCTTACCACTGAAGGCTGCCGTGGTGATGGCGGTATTCTGCGTGATAAAGACGGCCATCGCTTTATGCCCGATTATGAGCCAGAGAAAAAAGAACTCGCCTCGCGCGACGTGGTTTCTCGCCGCATGACCGAACATATGCGAAAAGGTAAAGGCGTCGACAGTCCTTATGGCCCACACCTGTGGCTGGATATTACCTTGCTCGGCCGTGAGCATATCGAAACTAACCTGCGCGAAGTCAAAGAGATTTGTGAGTACTTCCTCGGCATCGATCCCTGTAAAGATTGGATCCCCGTGAGACCTACCCAGCATTATTCTATGGGCGGTGTGCGCACCAATGCCACAGGTGAGAGTCCACAACTCAAAGGCTTGTTCAGTGTCGGCGAAGCTGCCTGCTGGGACATGCATGGCTTTAACCGTTTAGGCGGTAACTCTGTCGCAGAAACTGTGGTCGGCGGCATGATCATCGGCAAATATGTGGCTGATTTTTGTGAGCAAAACGAGTTAGAAATTGATACTGGCCTGACTCAACGATTTATCGATCAATTGCAGCGCGAAATCGATGGCCTCGTCGAAGGCAATGGCACCGAGAACCCCTTCCAAATAAAACTGGAAATGCAGCGTATTATGATGAATTACGTCGGCATTTTCCGTAATGGCACTGAGCTAGACCGCGCCATCAAGGAACTGAAAGCGCTGCTCGTGCGCGCAAAAAATCTTGGCCTTAAGTGTAAAAAACGCCACTCCAACCCCGAATTAGTCGAAGCGCTACGCGTCACCAGAATGTTAAGAGTCGCCTTAACCGTCGCCTGTGGTGCTGCTGCCCGCACTGAAAGTCGCGGCGCACACTCACGGGAAGATTACCCCCAACGCAATGATAAAGATTGGCTCAACCGTACATTGGCCACTTGGCCAGATGCCGAGTCACTGGAACCCGTGCTGCACTATGAAGCGCTAGATGTAATGAAAATGGAGTTGCCACCGGGATACCGCGGCTACGGCAACGACAACACTATCGCCCACCCCGATACTGAAAAACGGGTACAAGAAATCAATCAAGTGCTTGCGAGCTTAGGGGATGATCCCGATAGACACACAATCCAGCAAGCCCTAATGCCATACGAATTGCCAAGTTATCTGCAGGCTGCCAATGAACGCCTCAGCGATACCTTAGCGATCGCACCATCTCAACCGGTAGGAAATTAATTATTATGAGTCGCCAAATTAGCTTTAATATTTTTCGTTACGATCCACAAGACGGCCAAGACAAGCCAAAAATGCAACGTTATCAGTTAACTGAAACACCGGGCATGACAGTGTTTATTGCCTTAAATCAGCTGCGTGAACAGCAAGATCCGTCTTTGCAGTTTGACTTTGTTTGCCGAGCAGGCATTTGTGGCAGTTGCGCTATGGTGATCAATGGTTTCCCCACTCTTGCCTGTCGCACATTAACCGCAAATTATCCTAATGGTGAAATCACCCTAATGCCGCTACCCGGCTTTGAGCTGATTGGCGATTTATCGGTGAACACGGGTAAATTTATGCGTGAATTAGCCGAACGCTTAAAGCTATGGCTGCATCCTAAACCCGAAGACCAAGACATTCATCGCCTCGAAAATCCGATGGCTCCCGAAGAAGCTGCGCGGATCTATGAGCTAGAACGCTGCGTCGAATGTGGTGTGTGTGTGTCGGCCTGCGCCACTAAACAAATGCGTGAAACCTTTGTCGGCGCGGTTGGCATGATGAAAATTGCCCGCTTTGAAATGGATAGTAGAGACAGCCGCAGCGCGGATGATTTCTACCATGTGATAGGTAATCAAGACGGCGTATTTGGCTGTATGACGCTGCTTGGCTGCCAAGATAACTGCCCCAAAGATTTACCGCACATGCAGCAAATCGCTTATCTGCGCCGCAAAATGACTGCAACCATACTCTAATATGAACGCCTTCAGCTATCCCACCACTGGGTGGGGTAGATGAGGCATTTGCCAAAATTAGGCTGTTAAGCCTGCTTAATCAACTGCAGATATCCGCTGCCTTGCTTTCTTAGCGAGGCGCCTCCACCACGCACTATCACAAGTGCAACACTTGACGTTGTAGCAAGCTACGCCATCAATGAAAGCTATACAGTTAAGCTAGGTGTATCTCAATATGATGATGGTGGTAACGATGCTGAATCGAAAACCTATAATGCCTACAACACTACGCTGGAATGGCATTTAACGCCTAAGTTCAGAACCTTTGTTGAATACCAAAAAACCGATTACAAATACCTTGAAACCAATGATCAAATC
>JBOFUF010000062.1:0-1883 GCA_051652445.1 Shewanella sp. | reverse complement strand
GAGGAAACTTATACTCCCCCGTGCCTTGATAAGCTTAGTCGGCATAGTTGGTGCGCCTCAATTTAGAACCCGTGTATTGGTTCAAAAATAACGACTTACCCAACCATTGCACCCAATAAGTCCATCGGTACCGCCAGATAATACGCTATTACAAATCGTAGTCGAAATGGCTGCAAGCTTAAAACGGATTAGCACTTTACTCAGCCAAATATTAAACAGATAAATTGAATAAAACGACTTTTCGTTCAATCGCTTTACCTTTAATATTGAGCCGCTCACTTAGCGTTAGCGCAGCTTTAACATGAGCGCAGCCTTAGCATGAAGGAGTGTTCGATTCCCCAGATTAATTTTCAACAGGCATTTTTAATAATGACAGGATCTTCAGTAACGCCTCCTTCATCCTCTTGGATGACACACCTAACGCTCGGTTTTAAAGCCATGGGTCCAGGTATTCTTATGGCCGCCGCCGCGATTGGTGCATCGCATTTAGTCGCATCGACTCGGGCGGGGGCTGAATTTGGTTGGCAACTGGCTTGGGTCATTTTGGCGGTGAATTTACTCAAATATCCTTTTTTTGCCGCCGGAGCACGCTACACAGCAGCCACAGGGGAGAGTCTACTGCACGGCTATCAAAAACAGGGCCGAGGTTACTTGTTGCTGTTTGCAGGACTCAATGTGATCGCCGCCGTTGCCAGTACAGCGGGAGTGTGCATGTTGACCGCCGCGATGTTGACCCAATTTATCCCATTGCCCATTGATTGGTTAGCACTACTGGTGTTGCTGAGCTCATTGGCTTTATTAATCTTAGGCCATTATCAACTGCTTGATAGGCTCACTAAGATCATCATGTTCACCCTAACCCTCACGACCTTAATTGCCGTCACTTTGGCATGGGATCATGCTCAGCCATTAGCGAGCCATTTTATCTCTCCTTCACCTTGGCAATGGGCCCATGTCGGATTTCTGGTCGCTATGATGGGCTGGATGCCAGCACCCATTGAAGTGAGTGCCTGGAACTCCCTGTGGTTACTTGAGAAACAAAAAAGCCAGACGGTCACCAAAGCGCAGGCGCTGCTCGACTTCAACTTAGGTTACATTATCACTGCGATACTCGCGGTGGTATTTTTAGCCTTAGGCGCCTTAGTGATGCACGGCAGTGGTGAGCACTTTTCAGACTCTGGCGCACTATTTGCGAATCAATTGATTAATCTGTACAGCCAAGTGATGGGCGGCGAGAGCCGTTATCTTATTGGTATTGTCGCTTTTCTGTGTATTTTCAGTACTACAGTGACCGTAATAGATGGCTATAGTCGCACCTTAGATATGGGCTGGCAGCTACTCTTCTCAACGGCCAGCTCAGATAAACGTCTTAGTGGGATCATGATCGCCATCAGTGCCTTAGGTTTGTTGCTGATCCTCTTTTTTAAGGGGGCACTGTTACCGCTACTCGAATTTGTGATGATCTTGGCCTTTATGACAACAGTGATTTTTGCTTGGTTAAACTATCGCTTAATGACCAGTAAACAACTCCCCGAGGCCGACCGATACGGTACTAAGATGAAACTACTCTCTTGGTTTGGCCTAAGTTATCTACTGATTTTCGCCGCACTGTTTATCTATTGGTACAACACCATTAAGGCTTAATTGCCAGAATGTGTATGCCGGAACAATAAATGACTTCAGCTAACGACCATTAAATTACCGCTTAATCCTGCATCTTCAGGTTGTTTGGGTATATAATGCAGCCTCTTAAACCAGACAGCGCAGCCGCGCCAAGAGATGACCATGATTAATAATGATATTTTGCGCCGTTTGCGCTTCGTGTTTGATTTTAGCAATGCAAAAATGATTAAAATTTTTGCTAAAGCTGGAAGAGAAGTGCC
>JBOFUF010000061.1:0-9689 GCA_051652445.1 Shewanella sp. | reverse complement strand
CCACCATCATACGTGCCATCACCGCTTTTACGCCGCGAATAGGCTCAACTGTATCAGCGGACTGAGTGACCACAGAGGTCATGGCTTGAGACGCTTGTACAGCGGTGTTGAGCTGCGTCACAGGAGCTACCATACTCGCGCCCTGTTGGAAGCGAGTGATATCTTCCTTATAAACACGGCCATGTTTTCCAGTACCAGAGACTCGGCTCAAATCAATATCTAAAGAACGCGCCATACGACGAACTGCCGGGCTCGCTAAGGCTTTGCCTTGACGAGAAAGCTCTGCACTCACACCCTGTGCTACAGGTGTCGTATTGGCTACAGTATCAATATTTGTTGTTGCTGTAGGTGCAGTCTGTTCAACTTCAATGGCATATAAAGGCGCATGCACTTTGGCCAGTTGACCTTTGCGATAATGCAGTTTGGCAATTTTACCGGCTTTTATCGCAGGGATTTGCACCAGCGCTTTATCTGTCATCACGTCGGCAATCGGTTGATCTTCTTCTACCCTATCGCCTTCACTCACTAACCATTCGACTAGCTCACACTCAACAATGCCTTCGCCGATATCCGGTAGTAAGAACTCTTCAATGCTGATGGAATAATGAGCCAATGGATTGGCACTCGTTGCCGCCACAGGCTCAGTAACCTTTGCAGTCACGATAGCAGGTTCAGATTCTTCCACTGTAATTTCAACAGCATATAAAGGCGCATGCACTTTAGCAATATCACCTTTCGCGTAATACAGCTTAGTGACGACTCCTGCAAAAGGGGCAGGAATTTGCACGAGTGCTTTATCCGTCATGACATCGGCAATCGGTTGATCTTCAACGACGGTGTCGCCTTCTTTGACCAACCATTCCACCAATTCACACTCCACCACGCCTTCGCCAATATCCGGCAAAATAAAATCTTTAATCATACCGGACTCCTAGAAGGTCACTGTCGCTTTGATGGCTTCAAAGGTTTTGAGCGCATCTGGCATGTATTCTTTTTCATGAATGAGTGGGAACGGGGTATCTAAACCACAGACACGGCTAATAGGCGACTCTAAATACAAAAAACATTCTCGCTGAATTGTCGCGGCAATTTCACCGGCAAACCCACCGGTTAATGGCGCTTCATGGTTAATCAGTAAACGTCCGGTCTTTTTGACTGAATCGGCAACCGTATCAATATCCCAGGGTGACAAGGTACGTAAATCGATAATTTCGCAGGAAATACCTTCTTTAGCGGCCATGTCCGCGGCTTTTTCCAGAATTTCCATTTGCGCGCCCCACGCTACTAAGGTGATATCTTTACCTTCACGCACCACTTCAGCCTTACCCAGTTCAATTTCATAATCGCCCGCGGGCACGTCGCCAACGGATGCGCGATATAAACGCTTAGGCTCGAAAAAGATCACCGGGTTTTTGTCACGGATTGACGCCAACAACAGGCCTTTCGCTTGCTGTGGATTACGTGGCACAACGACTTTTAACCCCGGCGTCTGGGTAAAATAGGCTTCGGGTGATTGTGAGTGATAATGGCCACCGGCGATGCCGCCGCCATAGGGCGTACGGAACACTAATCCACCAACATCGAATTCATTACCGCTGCGATAGCGAAACTTAGCCGACTCGTTGACGATTTGATCAAACGCCGGAAAAATATAATCGGCGAATTGGATTTCAGCCACGGCCGTCATGCCATTTGAGGCTAAACCATTAGCAAAACCAGCAATACCTTGCTCTGTCAGCGGGGTATTAAAGCAGCGATCGCGACCAAATTTTTCTTGAAGACCGGAAGTGGCGCGAAATACCCCGCCAAAGTGACCCACATCCTCACCAAAAACCACCATGCGTTCATCGGCTTGCATGGCAATCGACAAGGCCTCATTGACGGCCTGTAACATATTCATTTCAGCCACGGCTTATAGTCTCCCTGCACTTTTTGGATAGGCTTGCGGATATTTTTTGATATGTTCTTTAAGCTCGGCAAGTTGCTTTTTAAGCACTGGCGTCGGCTTGTCGTACACATCTTCAATTATTTCATCCAGCATAGGCACAGGAATTTTTTCAGCCACTTTTACCGCTGCTAAGACTTCTTCACGATATTTCTCATGCAGTTTCACGTCATCGGCTTCGGCTAACCAACCTTTGTTGATAAGCCATAACTTAAAGCGTTTAACCGGATCGTGTTGCTGCCACTTGGCTTCTTCATCTTTGGAGCGGTAACCTGATGGGTCGTCTGATGATGAATGTGCACCAAGCCGATAAGTCATGGCTTCAATCAATACAGGGGCATTGTGCTCAATCGCATAGGCGCGGGCTTGCTGAGTTGCCGCTAATACGGCCAGCATGTCGTTACCGTCAACACGAATGGTGTGCATGCCATAACCGACACCGCGGCTGGCAATACCGTTACCGGCAAACTGCTCTTCAGTCGGTGTTGAAATGGCGTAACCGTTGTTACGACAGAAAAAAATCACAGGGCATTTCAATACCGCGGCCATATTTAGACCGGCATGAAAATCCCCTTCCGATGCCGCGCCTTCACCAAAATAGCATACGGCAACCTTGCGCTTACCTTGCATTTTTAAGCTGTAGCCCACACCTGTCGCCTGCGGGATTTGCGTGGCTAACGGTGAAGAAATCGTTTGATAGTGCAATGCTGCACTGCCGTAGTGAATCGGCATTTGTCGACCTTTACCGAGATCTTTCTCGTTACTGAACATCTGATTCATAAACTGTTCAGTGGTAAAGCCGCGATAACGCAACGCTGCATGCTCGCGATATTGCGCGAGGATCACATCTTCTTGATCCAGTGCGGCGACACTACCGACAATTGCCGCTTCTTCACCCGTACAGGTCATGTAGAAGCTGATGCGCCCTTGACGCTGGGCGCCCAACATACGTTCATCGAGTACCCGAGTGAATACACAGGTATCGTAAATTTTAGTGGCTAAGGTTTCATCTATCACAGGCAAAACCGCGGTCTCATAAGGGGTGCCGTCGGCTTGTAAAATTCGCAGGATAGGAATGTGTAGCGATGCCTTGTCCAAGAAACCGACACGGTGCAAGGTATCCGTGTTGAATGTTGCTTTGCTCATATTGTGCTCTTGTTATCTTATTACGCATCAAAGCGTTTTGACGCGTCTGTTTATTCGAATATGCCAGATTAACATTACGTTAACGTAAACTGCCTATCAACCATTGGCATAGCTCAAACGACAAGTTATCGCTGACACGCATGTATATATTGCTTTACAAACCTAACGCACATCCGCATTTGCCGCAGGGATAAGGCAAATCACAGTGCGATTGCCGATAGGCACTTTCGCATTGGGAAACACAACTGACTCAAATTCATGTTCCACTTTAATCTCTTTCCCACCTTCCCGCGCCAATACAAAGCCTTTTGGGAAAGAGCGGAAGTTTTCGACATCGGTAGCGAAGGTAAATTCAAAATCATCGACATGCTTATTAATGACACGGCACACTTGATATAAGTTGACCTTTTCAACATCAAATGCATCCAATGCCAACGGTTTAGCAGTGATCAAGCGCATGAACATTTCATAGGTCGCGATAAAACGCGTCATATCGTTTTGCCCCATGGGATGCACTTTACCAAGCTCAATTGTAAAGGCATCGGCACCGTAGCGTTCGGAGGAAAAATAGCTAAAGGTGGTGGTCGGTTCGTGATGGAATAATACGGTATCTATGCCGCTTGCGGCTAAAAACATAATTTGCTCGCCACTAAAGGCGCGCCCTGGACGATAGGGATAGATAGCGAACTTTTCATGCTTTGAGGCGCGCATTGCCGTGTGCAAATCATAATGAATACGCTGACGACCATCGGCAACCGCGGTATAAAAACGATCAACATAGCTTTCGAGTTTTTTCGCCCGCACGCGCTCAGGGTTGATTAATCCCGGTGGATTGGAATGCTCACCACTAAAGAGGCGATTCATGTTTTCGTCAATAATACGGGTGCCATTATTAATGGCTAATGGATTACCAATAAGAAATAACGTGCGCTGTTTTGCGATGATCTTTTGCTGTAGAAGTTGTTTAATGACGCTATTGCAGAGTTCAATGGGCGCGGTCTCGTTACCGTGAATACCGCAGGAGATCACAATATCTTTTCCTTCATTCTGTGCGGGTTCGAAAACGATGACACCGCTGTCCCACACTTCCACTTGAGTGTGACAGCCTAAGCTAAATGTAAACTCATCTTCTAACGGTTCCGGATGAGCTAAGGTGAGCGCTAAAAAATCCTTTGAATCTAACAGAGCTTGTAACACAGAATTCTCCTTTACAATGGTGTGTAACAGTATCGTTGCAATAGCATAAGTACAGACTGCAATAACCTCTCAATTATTCATCTAACCACGGTGCGGCTAGCTTGCACCTTTTAAAAACCGTGTTAATACTAACACATGTTTTTACTGCTGTTATCTGACATTTATCACCACTGAACTCCGTTTTGATTGGAATAAAATCAGCAGTGTGCTTAGCGCTGTTGAGATTATTTTTTGATAGTGTTACCTAAAAATAATCTAGCGCAAATATTCTTGTTAGAGGCTTGCTTTTGCGGTCGTGTTTCATCACAATCTTTAGCCATCTAGACTTCTATTGGTTTTTTATTATGGCGTTAGCAACTTTTGGTGCCGGCTGTTTCTGGGGCGTAGAGTATTTTTTTAGACAAATAAACGGCGTATCTCAAGTCACCTGCGGTTACATGGGCGGCAATAATACGGCGATAACCTATGAAGAGGTTAAAAAAGGCAAAACGGGCCACGCTGAAGTGGTACAAGTGGAATTTGATCCTACCCTTGTCAGCTATGAAGACTTACTGGAGATGTTTTGGAAAAATCACAATCCAACCACATTAAATAGGCAAGGCGGTGATATTGGCACTCAATATCGCAGCAGCATTTTTTTTCACGACCGCGAGCAAAAAGCGGTCGCAGAAGCGTCAAAGCTCGCCTTTGCCCGTTCGGGGCGGTGGGGATTACGTCATATCGTCACTGAAATTGTGCCGCTGCAAGCGTTCCATGTGGCTGAGGAATATCATCAAAACTACATCGATAAGCATAACTTACCCAGTTGTCATCTCGAGTATTAGCACCATAACGGATCCGTCTTTTAAAGATGTTCATTTAATAGACTCGGCCACCTTAATCCATACAAACAAAAACGCACTCATTTTTAAGTTAATAAAGAATGGAGTGCGTTTTTTAGAGACCTGTGCTTGTAACGACGTTTAGCTTACTCGCGTTGACTCACGCAGGGTATTAGGTCAAGCGCTCAGCGCCTTATCAATTAAGGTTTGCGCTTCTTTGATGATCTCAGCCAAATGCTGCTCACTGATAAAGCTCTCGCCGTAGATCTTAAACAACGCTTCAGTGCCAGATGGACGCGCCGCAAACCAACCATTAGCGGTGGTAACTTTGATGCCGCCAATCGGCGCATTATTACCTGGAGCATGGGTCAGCACAGTGTCAATGATCTCACCCGCAAGCACAGTGGCATTTAAGGTATCGGCATTGAGCAAAGCAAACTTGGCTTTATTTTCAAGACTGATGGGGCTGTCGATACGCTTATAGAAACTTTGGCCAAATTGTTTGACTAACTCTTGGTGACGTTGCCCCGGCGTTTTACCCGTGACCGCAAGAATTTCTGCCGCAAGCAATACTAAAATAAAGCCGTCTTTATCTGTGCACCATGTGCTGCCATCACGGCGTAAAAATGCCGCGCCAGCGCTCTCTTCACCACCAAAGGCGATGGTCGCCTCGGCTAAACCATCGACAAACCACTTAAAGCCCACAGGCACTTCGAGTAATTTTTTACCGTGGAATGCACAGATTTTATCGATAAGCGCACTCGATACTAAGGTTTTACCTATGGCTAAAGTATCGCGCCAATCTGGTCGGTGCGTCAGTAAATAATCGATAGCGACCGCAAGATAATGATTTGGATCCATCAAACCCGTACCAGGGCAAACTATGCCGTGGCGGTCATAATCAGGATCATTACCAAGGCATAAATCAAAGGATTCTTTATGGGCGAGAATTCCTGCCATCGCATAGGGAGACGAGCAATCCATGCGGATTTTGCCGTCTTTATCCAGCGGCATAAAGCTAAAGCTTGGATCTACCTTATCATTGACTAACGTGATATCGAGCCCATAACGCGCAGCAATCGGTGCCCAGTAGAAAATACCTGAACCACCAAGCGGATCAACACCGATACGCAGCTTAGCCTTAGCAATCGCCTGCATGTCGATGACATTATCTAAATCAGCCACATAGGGGGTAATCAAGTCAATGGCTTTTATATACCCTGAAGTCAGCGCATCGGCATAGGCTAATTTGTGTACCTGCGCTAATCCATCACGCAAGTAATCATTGGCTCGCGATTCAATCCAAGCTGTGATCTTGCCTTCAGCAGGCCCACCATGGGGTGGATTGTACTTGATGCCACCATCCTGAGGTGGATTATGCGAAGGCGTGATGATCAGCCCATCGGACAGGGCTACACCTGTAATATTGGCTTCGCGGTTGGCACAAATCACCCCATGGGAAACCACAGGCGTTGGCGTAAAGCCATCATTCTGCTGAATGTGTACTGTGACTTTATTAGCAGCCAATACCTCAATTGCCGATAGATATGCAGCGTAGGATAACGCATGGGTATCAATCCCGAGGATCATAGGTCCCTCGATATTTACCGATTGGCGATAATCCACCACCGCTTGGGTAATGGCCCAAATGTGTTGTTGGTTAAAACTGCCATTAAACGCACAGCCACGGTGACCCGAAGTGCCAAAGGTGACGCGTTGTTGTACGTCATCCATATTTGGCGTGATGCTGTAATAATGGCTCATCAGTTTTGAAATATTGACCAGATCCGTCTGATTAGCGATTTGTCCTGCCCTTTGATGTATTGCCACCTATGGCCTCCTAAGTTCGATTACCGTTAAAAATCAAGTTTAAAAAATACAATGTCGTACTTATTTAGGCTTTAACCCGCTCAGCAATACTTGCTGCGACGGTAGCATCGCAGCCAAATTGCACTAAAACTTCGGATAAAATAGCGCGTTTCTTGGCGGTATTATTGTTACTTGTCACCCAGAAACCGCTAGTACCTATTTCTTTAGGGTTGGCCGAAGCGCTGGCTTCAAGTAGTTGCTCTTTAGAGCGCGCAAAATATAAACGATCGCGCCCTTGGATTTGCAAAATTTGTGAGAATTGCACAGGGGCTAATTGATATAAACTTTCAAGCAAAAAGAGAAAACGTCCCACCGCACCTTTTTGTTGTGACAATAGATGTTCGTTGGCTAAAGCACTGAAATCTTTGATTACTTTCACGGAACACCCCCTAGGGGATTGCATAGGTTCAGTCTCTAAACTCGGTTGGCTAATCGCCAAAGGCTGGGGTTGTTCGACCGCATCGACGGACAGGCCGAGTAATCGACGCAGAATGTCAGATGCGCTCTCACCAATATGTTCCGTTTTGCTGGCGATATGACGATAGAGCTCTTCATCTACTTCGATATATTTCATAACCTGACTTATCCTTTATTACTCGAGAGGCTTAACCGAAAAAAGTGTATCACAGTGATCGGAGCAGATCATTGCGATCGGTGACCAGTGTATCTATCTCTATCAATCTGATAAAGCGCCATTATTCTAAAAATGCGGCAAATAGCACAGCAAAGTCGCAGATTAATGGCAATTGTTGAAAAAGCACGCAAGTTAATGAGTACGATCGCCAACTCGCGGCTACTGACTTGTCAAGCCAACGCCATTAAGGGCACAATTCGCGTTAAGCTATAAATTTCTTCCAGGGATCACCATGAACGTTGTTTCCACAGGCCAAGGACCCGCGGTGCTCTTGATCCACGGCTTGTTCGGTAATCTAGATAACCTTAAAGGCCTAGGGCAAGTATTAGAAAAACAATACCAGGTTATTCGTGTCGATGTACCCAATCACGGTTTAAGTGAGCATTGGGATCACATGGACTACCCTCGCCTCGCCTCTGCAATGATAAGCTTACTCGATGAACTGGCTATCGATCGCGCCCATATTGTGGGCCATTCTATGGGCGGTAAAATCGCTATGGCAACGGCATTAGCCTGGCCTGAACGCATTATCAGCATGGTGGCCGCTGACATTGCCCCCGTTGCCTATGAGGCAAAACATGATGGCGTGTTTACCGCATTAGCAAGCTTGCCTTTAGAAGGCCATACTGAAAGACGTTTTGCCCTAAACCACTTAATTGATCATGGTATTGACGAAGGCACTGCACAGTTTTTGCTCAAAAATTTGCAACGTACCGATACTGGCTTTCGTTGGAAGCTGAACTTAAATGGCTTAAAAGCGTGTTATCCGAATATTATTGCTTGGTACAATCAAGCGCCGAATCCAGTACAAAGCTATGCTGGCCCGAGTCTGTTTATTCGTGGCGGTGACTCAAATTATGTTACCGTCGAGCACAGAAGCGCGATTATGGGGCAATTTCCTGCGGCACAAGCAAAAACACTTGAAGGGTGTGGTCATTGGTTACATGCACAAAAACCCGTCATTTTTAATCGTATCGTATCTGAATTTATTGACAAACATGCAAGATAAATCTGCAGCAAACTCGGCTTAAAGCAGGTAGCAGCCGCCTTCTTCTTGTGATATATTCGCGCCTCTTTTGGCCTTAGAATACTCTCGAGGACGAAGAAAGTATGTTATCTCAGTACATGGAACAAATTGAAACCATCGGCCTGAACCTGTTTTTTGCCTCGATATTTTTCTTTATCGGCATGGCCATCCACGATGTGCTTAAACAAGGTAACGTGCCTAAATTTGGTCGATTTATTGTTTGGTTAGTGTTATTTCTCGGCTGCGCCGGGTTTATTGTAAAAGGTATTATCCAGATCACTTGGGAAGGCTCAGGGATCGGTTAACAATAAGAACATGGCAAAAGAAACAACTGACAGAACCACTATTGACCTTTTTGCCAACGAAAAGCGCCGGGGCCGACCACGTAGCAATCCTTTGTCTCGTAGCCAACAGCTTAAGGTCAACAAACGCAATCAAATCCAGCGCGATAAAGCCAACGGATTAAAGCGAATAGAGTTAAAGGTGTCACAAGATTTGTATGACGCCTTGAATGAACAGGCATTGGCCAGTAATATCAGCCGTAGCCAGTTAATCGAATTAATTCTTCAGCAACAAGTTGAGTGCTGAATGAGTACCAGCAAGATTAACCTAATAAGTGAACTAGACATTAAAGGATAGACAATGGCAACTGTAGGTCTTTTTTTCGGTAGCGATACAGGTAATACCGAAGCTGTAGCCAAAATGATCCAGAAAAAACTGGGTAAAAAAACGGTTGAGGTGAAAGATATCGCCAAAAGTACCAAAGAACAGATCGCAGAGTATGATTTGCTGCTGTTCGGCATCCCGACCTGGTATTACGGCGAAGCGCAATGTGATTGGGACGATTTCTTCCCTGAATTAGAGCAAATTGATTTTACTGACAAACTGGTCGCTATTTTTGGTTGTGGTGATCAAGAAGACTACGCTGAGTATTTCCTTGATGCTATGGGCATGGTGGGTGATATCGTTCAGGCCCGTGGTGGTATCATCATCGGGCACTGGCCAACAGCAGGCTACAACTTTGAAGCCTCTAAGGGCCAAGTCGACGAC
>JBOFUF010000060.1:0-6766 GCA_051652445.1 Shewanella sp. | reverse complement strand
TGCTCTTCGGTCAGCTCATCTGTCATATCGGTCTGAATAAATCCAGGAGCGATAGCATTAACTGTAATTTGACGAGATGCAACCTCTCTTGCAAGAGATTTTGTAAATCCAATCAAACCTGCCTTTGCGGCCGAGTAGTTAACTTGACCAGCATTACCCATAGTGCCGACCACTGAACCGATATTGATGATTCGGCCAAAGCGCTTTTTCATCATGGTACGCATCACAGGTTTTGATAGTCTAAATAACGATGTCAGGTTGGTGTCGATAATATCCTGCCATTCATCATCTTTCATCCGCATCAGCAGATTATCACGGGTTATACCCGCATTGTTGACAAGAATATCAACATCACCGGCTTTTTCTTTGATCGAGGCGAATAAATTGGCAACAGATTCTCTATCTGTGACATTAAGCACTAAACCAAAACCTTTGTCACCCAGATATTCTTGGATCGCCGCAGCGCCCTTCTCACTGGTTGCCGTTCCAACCACTACTGCGCCAGCTTGCACGAGTGTTTCGGCAATCGCACGGCCAATACCACGGCTCGCACCTGTGACCAAAGCCACTTTGCCCGTTAAATTCAAGTTAAAACTCATACAAACTCCTTACTCAGTTAATGCTGCGAATGAAGCCACGTCATTAACCGCTTGGGCTGATAGTGATTTATTAATTCGTTTTGCTAAGCCTGTCAATACTTTACCTGGGCCGCATTCCACCAGTTGGGTAATGCCTTTTTGGGCCATCAGTTCAACGGTTTCGCTCCAGCGTACAGGACAATATAACTGACGCACTAAGGCATTTTTAATGTCGTCGGCAGAGGTGGGGGATGCCACATCAACATTGTTAATCACTGTCATTGTTGGGGGATGAAACGGTATATCGTTTAATGCCACGGCCAGTTTATCCGCCGCAGGTTTCATTAATGCGCAGTGTGATGGCACGCTAACAGGTAAAGCCACCGCCATTTTAGCGCCAGCGGCTTTACACGCTGCTGCAGCGCGCTCAACTGCGTCTTTTTGACCTGCTATGACCACTTGACCAGGACTGTTAAAGTTAACTGGACTCACCACGTCACCTTTAGCGGCTTCAGTGCAGGCATTAGCGATACTCTCGTTGTCCAAACCAATAATCGCATACATGGCACCCGTGCCAGCAGGAACGGCTTGCTGCATCAGTTGACCGCGCAATTCCACCAACTTAATCGCGTCTTTAAAATCCATCACACCGGCGCAAACTAAAGCAGAGTATTCACCTAAGCTGTGGCCAGCGAGTATCGCAGGCATAGGGTTACCTGAAGCCACGTAGGTACGCCAAATTGCCACGCTCGCCGCTAATAAGGCAGGTTGGGTTTTATCGGTTTCATTCAAACTTTCAACAGGACCTTGCTGTACCAAGGCCCACAGATCATAACCGAGTACGTCACTCGCTTCAGCAAACGTTTGCCCAACGATGGCGTGCGAGTCAGCAAGCTCAGCTAACATGCCCAGGGTTTGTGAACCTTGCCCTGGAAATACAAAAGCAACATTTTCCATATTCAAATTACCTATGGCGACCTTAATTTATTGAAACGATATCGATTTAGAAACGAATGAGCGCACTGCCCCACGCAAACCCAGCGCCAAAGGCCTCAAGCAGTAATAATTGCCCACGCTGAATACGTCCATCACGCACCGCCTCATCTAATGCAATGGGCACAGATGCGGCAGAAGTATTGCCGTGCTTAGCGAGAGTCAATACCACTTTATCGAGGCTCATATCGAGCTTTTTCGCGGTAGCATTGATAATGCGAAAGTTGGCTTGATGCGGCACTAACCAATCAATGTCTGACTTTTCGATATTATTAATGCGTAAGGTTTCAGTCACCACGTGGGACAATTGTGTCACCGCCACTTTAAAGACGTCATTGCCTTTCATGGTCATAAAGCCGACCGCTTCCGAGGTTTCGCCTTTACGCGGAGGAAAAGCGCATTTCAACAAGTCACCTTGGCGGCCATCAGCATAAATGTGGGTTGAAATAATGCCTGGCTCATCGGATGCGCCAATCACTGCCGCCCCGGCACCATCGCCAAATAAAATAATGGTTGAACGATCTTCTGGCTCACATAAGCGAGACAGTACATCGGCACCAATCACTAATACTTTTTTAGCGGCACCTGTTTTAACAAATTGATCTGCAACAGATAAAGCATAAACAAAACCTGAACATGCCGCTGCAATATCAAAAGCAGGGATAGTATGCACGCCAAGCATGGCTTGGATTTCACAGGCCGCTGCCGGAAAAGCATTGGGGGCACTGGTGGTGCCACAAACGATCATGTCTAAATCTGATGCTTCTATGCCAGCCATTTCCAGCGCTTTTAATGCCGCTTGGTAGCCCATAGTTGAAACGGTTTCATCGAAGGCCGCAATGCGACGTTCTGATATACCAGTACGTTCAACAATCCATTGGTCAGTGGTTTCCACCATTTTTTCCAAATCTTGATTGCTACGCACCTGCGCTGGCAGATAACTACCAGTTCCGAGAATTTTTGTATGCATAAGGAGGGGATCAATTATTTATATCTAAAAGAATCGACTCCAAACGATCTTTTATCATTTCAGGGAGTCGACGTTGAGCTTCTGTTACTGCCAAATTAATTGCTTGAAAATAGGCAGTTTCATCCGCGTTTCCATGGCTTTTTACAACTATTCCGCGCAATCCTATCAGACTTGCACCGTTATAGTGGTCGGGGTTCATCTGACTAAGGACCGCCTGGATACGAGGGGCGATAAGTTTAGCCAGAAAACGAACGAATAAACCTTGGGTTAGTCCCCGTTTTAACTGATGTACTAATAACTTGGCAATACCTTCTGAGGTCTTGAGCGTGATGTTACCCACAAACCCATCACAAACAATCACATCCACATTACCAGAATAGATTTCATCACCTTCGATAAAACCGGTGTAATTAATTTGTTCTGTGTTTTGCAGTAATTGCGCAGCTTGCTGAACTTGGTCATTTCCTTTGATTTCTTCAATGCCTACATTGAGCAAAGCGACTTTTGGCCGAGATTTCTTATCTACCACTTCACATAGGACAGATCCCATCACGGCAAATTGAAATAACGTCTCAGAATCACAGGAAATATTTGCGCCCAAATCCAATAGATAGACAGGTTTCTGCGTCACCGCAGGCAAACAACTGACTAATGCGGGTCGATCAACACCCGGTAACGTCTTCAGTAGTACTTTCGCCATCGCCATCAGCGCGCCCGTGTTACCGGCACTCACACACGCTTGAGCACGGTCATCACGCACTAACTCTATCGCCAATCGCATGGAACTATTTTTACGTGTACGTAAAGCATGTACAGGTCTATCGGACATACTAACGACTTCGTCGGTATGAATGATTTCTATGCGCGCAAGTAAACTTGCCTCAGCTTGACGTAGATAGACATCGATTTCAGTCTTATCGCCGACTAAAATGATTTTAAGACAAGAATGTAATTGTAGTGCCCGCAAGACTGCAGGCACTGTGACGTGGGGGCCATGATCACCACCCATTGCATCTAACGCAAGCGTCAGATTCGTCATTAGGAAACCAACAAATTACTTGTTGATTACCTTTTTACCGCGGTAGAAGCCATCAGCAGTCACATTGTGACGCAGATGAGTTTCACCGCTGGTAGCGTCTACAGACAGCTGAGCAGTGCTCAGTGCGTCATGTGAACGGCGCATTCCGCGCTTTGAACGTGATTTTTTGTTCTGTTGTACAGCCATTGGCCTGTCTCCTAGATTACTTGCTCTTCAGTTTTTCTAACACTGCAAACGGATTTGGACGCTCCTCTTGAGCGGGTTCGATCTCGCCTACAACCATGTCTTTAGATCCTGCACTGCAATCAATTTCTTGATGCATTGGGATTATCGGCATAGCGACTATCAACTCATCTTCGATCAGTTGATGTAGACGCACTTCGCCAATTTCATTGCACTCAATTGGGTCATACGCATCCGGGAGCTCATCGATTTCTGCCTTAGTCCGGCATGGACCGAAGCAAAACTCGACCGTAACCTCAGTGGTAAGTAGTGTCATGCAACGTTGACATATCAGAGTGAGCTCCGTCACAGCCTTCCCTTTCAGGTAGACTATCCCCTGTAAATCTACGCCACATTTAAGCGACACTGCCACATCGGAACAGTCGCCGGCACATAACTCAGTTAATCTTTTCAATTGCACACCAGGAACAACGCCCTGATAAACTAGGCGACTCGAGGCGGCGCGGAATGGATCAATTGAAACCGGTATCTTTACTGTTTGCATAAGGCGCGCATATTATAGTTTGAAAACGCTAGAGTCAAAGAAAAAATGCTAACTTGAGTCCCTGTTTGCGACTTAAGCCTTTCTCCAGCGTCAACATTGAAATTGACAGAAGCGAAATAGTACCCAAGCACGAGGTTGCATACAAGCATAAGCCGCGTAAATTGTCGCATTCACCAAAAAGAAACCGTAAAAGACGAAACTCTTACACTTTTTTGCAAAGATTGGTCACAATATGAGTCACTTTTTTGCGGATATCTCATTATGCCAACCCCATTAATCTTAGCTTCGACGTCTGTCTACCGACAATCTTTATTGCAAAAACTCGGGTTACCCTTCGAATGCTGCAATCCTGACATTGATGAAACAGTCCATACCGATGAGTCAGCTTATGCCTTAGTGTTACGGTTAGCCAAAGCAAAAGCCGTCGCGGGGGCACAACAATTCCCCGATGGGATGATTATTGGTTCTGATCAAGTCGCCGTCATTGATGGCAAAATTATCGGTAAGCCCCATCATTTTGATAATGCTGTCGCGCAGCTCACCCAAGCCTCTGGCAAGGCCATCACCTTTTATACTGGTCTTGCACTCTATAATGCTAAAACGGGTGCGATGGCCGCCGAGGTTGAACCCTTCACAGTTCATTTTAGGCATCTTAGCCATGCGCAGATTGTGGCCTACATCGAAAAAGAACAGCCCTACTACTGTGCGGGCAGTTTTAAGAGCGAAGGTTTAGGTATCGCGTTATTTACAGCGCTCGATGGGCGAGATCCCAATACCTTAGTTGGTTTACCACTAATATTACTGACTGACATGCTGCTGGCCCAAGGTATGGACGTTCTCGCTTAACTTGCTAAAACGTTTGCTCAATCTTTCAGTGGTGCACGCAGCTTATTGAATCAATGAAGTGCACTCAAAAATCGATTTTCTGCGTGAATAAGCGGTATCAGGAAGCCTTGCGCGCAGCGGTATTTATCCGCTGCAGCATTAAATAGTCGAGTTAGAGATATTGCCGTAATTGATCAGGGGAATCAATTAAGGCGATAGGTTTAGCCCGCAGCAACTTTTCAGCACTGTTGGCGCCATAGGTCACGCCCACGCTATCAATTCCAGCATTCGCCGCCATCGTTAAATCCAGCAAAGAATCGCCCACCATCAAGGCACGATTGGTAGGTATATTCAACTCATTAAGCAAGCTTGAAATCATTTCAGGATGGGGCTTACTGTGCACTTCATCTGCGCAGCGTGACGCAACAAAGTATCGACCTAAACCCGTTTGCTCAAAGACGCGATCAAGTCCCGCACGCGCTTTACCCGTTGCCACGGCTAACTGGTAGCCTTGACGATGCAAGTCGCCGATTAACGCTGGAGTTTGTGCAAACAAGGGGCTTGGTGTGGTGTCTAGATGCAAATATTGGGCGTTAAACTCGATGCGCATCTGCTGATATTGATCCTCTTCACCTTGGCTTAACGCATTTTTAAGGTGCGGATACTGAGAATATACCGAAGAAGCGCTGCAATGAAGCCCCAGTGGAAACAGGACTCGCAGCGCTTCTGTCATAGAAAGGCCAATAATATCGCGAATGTCACTTTCAGTTGGGAATGTCACTTTCAGTTGGGATAGGTAAATGCAATGCCTTAGCCATATTTTCAATACACGTGATAATTTTCCCGATGGTATCCATCAGAGCGCCATCCCAATCGAAAATCACTAAATCGTATTGCTTTATCTTCATCCTTGAAACCTATCCCCCTCGATTACACCCGCGTTAACTTATCAAGTAACTGCAACAAATTTTTATCTAAAGGCGCTGAAACCTTCATCACCTCATCATTTTCTGGATGAATGAACATTAATTCAGCAGCATGTAAAAAGAGTCGAGTTAAGCCTAATGAACGCATGCTATCGTCAAATCCTTGCTCACTGTATTTATCATCACAGGCAATAGGATGACCGGCAAATTGGCAATGCACCCGTATTTGGTGAGTCCGTCCAGTGACAGGACTCGCCTTCACTAGGGTGCAACCTTGGTAACGCTGCATGATTTTAAAGCGTGTTTCTGAAGGTTTACCTTCCGCATTAACACGTACAATGCGTTCACCAGATTTGAGGGTAATTTTTAATAAAGGCTGTTTCACGGCTTTATCTTGAGCTGACCATTCGCCTTTCACTAAGGCTAAGTAGTCTTTCTGCATCTTCTTATATCTAAGCTGATCATGCAGATGTTTAAGCGCGCTACGCTTCTTCGCAACTAACAACACCCCAGAAGTATCTTTATCGAGGCGATGGACTAGCTCTAAAAACTTTTGTTGTGGACGCAGTGAACGTAATGCTTCAATCACACCGTAATCGACACCACTGCCACCATGCACAGCAATCCCTGCAGGTTTATTCAGCACAATTAGATGAGTGTCTTCATGCAAAATACGATCTTCTAGTTGCGAAACTTTACTTAAATTCG
>JBOFUF010000059.1:0-5798 GCA_051652445.1 Shewanella sp. | reverse complement strand
CATAAAACCAAATTCAAAATCGGCTAAACGCGCGACTGAATCGTTAAACAAATCACACACTAATTGGTGCAATTGCGCAGGCAAAGCTTGACCATCGTTCATCAGGTCAAATAAAGGCTTGATCCAAGTGTCGCCCGTTTGCGCTCCACCACCGCAGATTAAACCGACTAAAGCACCGTGAACCTCTACCGGATGCTGGCCGATTTCAGCCGCATCTAAGGCGAGTTTTAAGCTATCGATACGTAACGAAGGAGGGGGTGCCATGTCAGATCCCAATAAGATTTTTCCAGCAGCAATGCTAGCAGAGATAAAGACTTGAACCAATACTGAATCCCAATAATGGCGAAATCGGCCACGCCTTGATAAAAAAATATCCAACTGCTCATACAAACAGCAAACAAAATGGCCAAAGACCCATCCATTTACGGCTTACCTTGCACTTTTAATTTCAGCCCTATATAGTCCGCACTAAGAGGCTAACGAAAGGATTACCCACGACATGAGTAACAGTGCTGTTGAAATAACCCTGCTTGGGCGCACCTACTCTATCGCTTGCCCGAAAGGTCAAGAAGATGCCTTGCGTACGGTAGCATTGGGTGTTGAACAACAACTTAGCGCGTTAAAAACCCGTACAAATAGCCTAAGCCGCGAAGAAATTGCGATTATGGCGGCGCTAAATATTGGACACGAGTTGTTCCAAGAAAAACAAAAAAATAAGCACTACATGCAACAGATGGACGACAGAATAAGCTTGCTGCAGTCGACCCTCGAAAGTGCTTTGGTTGAGCGTTCAACTAAATAGATTTAAGCTGTGCGGGGTGATTTATCGCCATGTTATTTCGGCCCACTAACGCACAGTGAATCGCTAAACTGGCCTATACTGTCAGCCAATGCTTTAGCGATTCAATACCGTTTTGCTCCCTGGGATGCGTGCCAACTGGTCATGTCCCTGTGCCGATAATTTTGATCTAAGGGTGAATGCTTTACTGACATTGTGCATGCTCGGCTTGTACCGAGAAGCCTTAGGAGGTAATCATTTTCCCGCCTTGAACCTACGGTTCAAGGGCTACACCGGTAGCGGCATTCTGGGGAGCATCTTATTCTATGTCTACATCTTCCAAACTTTCTTATTTGCATACCCAAAGCGACACGGCGCACCTTGCCGTTAACGTCGCAAGCCAAGCGACAAACATCCCACGCCATACAAAAGAAAGCCGCAATCAGTTACGCAAAGCCATTCGCACCGCCCGCAAATCCCTTAGCGAAATAGAACAAACCCAAGCAAGCTTAAGCGCCTGCCAACGAATGCTTGAACAACTGCAAGCCAACAATGCGCAACATGTGGCCTTATATCTCACCCACGATGGCGAACTTGCCACGACGCCGCTGATCTCTGCGCTGTGGCAATTGGGCATTCACACTTATCTGCCCAGGTTGCACCCCCTCAATACCGGGCAATTGTTATTCCTGCATTACAGCGCTGATACGCCCATGCAGCCCAATCAATTCGGTATCTTAGAGCCTAAGCTAGATGTGCGCGCCATTATCCCACTAACAGAGTTAGATGTGGTTATCACGCCATTAGTGGCCTTTGATTTAATGGGTAATCGCATGGGCATGGGCGGTGGTTATTACGATAGGACGCTGGCGAACTGGCAACGAAAAGGTAAACCTTTGCCTATGGGTTATGCCCACGACTGCCAGCAAGTGACGAATTTACCCTGCGAGTATTGGGATGTGCCTTTACCGTTTATCATCACCCCCAGTCGGGTGCTGACGTTTTAACAAAGAAGAATCTAGAAGCTAGGGCGCTTCGCTGCGAGAAAAAGCAGAGCCTCGCTGCATAACTGCTTCTGCCCTCTTTCTATTAAAGAGTTCTACCTTTACATCTGACCACTATGGAGGGTGGCAATGTCATATTGGGTATGAAACAAAATAGATCATGCCGTCGTTCGCGCCTTCTAGAGTCTAGAGCCATGCAGTGGTAGAGGCCGCAGGCCGTTCTAGATCCTTATCTACCTTAAATGCCGGCCACCATCGACATGATGGCAACGACCAGTGACGTAGCGGCTATTTAGCAGATATTCCACTAAGTCGATAATCTCCTCATTCCCCGCCTCTTTGGGCAGCAGCGCTTTGGCTAAGGTTTTTTGCTGATAGGCAACGTCATCTCCTGTATTAAATAGGATCATCGCCGGCGCAATCGAATTCACTTTGACCTCAGGCGCGAATTTGGCGGCAAAGGATAGCGTCATATTGTGCAGCGCAGCTTTACTGGCAGCGTAGGCGATATGCTTCTGACTGCCCTTCTCCGCCACAAAATCAGTAATATGAATCACATCACTGCCGCCGATTTCATTGCCAGCACCCGCACGTAGCTGCGCCTCTAAGGCCAAGTTCAGCTGATAGGGCACATTCACATGCACTTGCATCATCCGCAGCAGCACGTCGCTTGGGGTAAAAGTGGCACACTTTAAAGACTCATTCTTTGTAACAACAGGATCCATCAGCCAATCAGAGGCATTATGAATGATGGCGCGAATGTGAGGCTGCTTAGCTAACTCATCAATTAAGGATTGCACTTGATTATCATCATAAAAATCGCAGGGATACAGAGTCGCACCTAAGGCGTGAAGCTCATCGATGCTAGCGTAATGACTGCGATAAGTGCCAATCACGCGCTGACCTTGGGCGAGAAAATGTTTGGCTAAGGCGTAGCCAATACGCTTACCTATGCCGGTAATAATGATGGGAGATGTCATGCCTATCCTTTATTTTAGTCGGTTATTTTTCAGTTTTAAGTCGTCCACTTATACATCAGCAATCGAGTTAAATTAATGAATAACCAGATATTACTGCACTTTTTTGACTTTAACCTAAAAAACAATCCGCCACTGATCCGGTCCACAGTCCGCAGAGCGATCTAAAAGCTGTTATTGTGCGTATAGGTTAGAAATGAAAAACAGTTTACGCATTCAGATCAAGACGTCAGAGGTAAACCCGATGGAACTGCGAATTTTTTACGATGGAAATTGTCCATTATGTAGCGCCGAAATGCGTCAACTGAAAGCGCGCGATCCTAATAACTTGATTGCACTTGAGGATTTAAATGCGCCAGACTTTAGTGAGCGTTTCAGCCATATCGATAGAGACCACGCTAATACCATTCTTCATGGCGAAACCGCAACGGGCGAAGTGTTACTCGGGTTAGATGTCACTTGTAAAGCGTGGGCGCTGACAGGGACGCGCGCTTGGATCCAACTGTTACGCCTGCCAGTGATTAAAACGGCGGCCGATTGGTGCTATCTCAGATTCGCAAAACACCGATATCGCCTCTCTTATTTACTGACGGGCAAAGCCCGCTGTGATGATAATTGCCAACTGCCCACTAAACCCAAATGCTAAGCCCAAATGCTATGCCCAAATGCTATGCCCAAACGTTAAACAACTAACAGTACCCGCTGAAATAATATTAACATCAATAAAACACCGACATAAAAAAACGGAGCTCAAGGGCTCCGTTTTTTAATTCGTCATAATCTAAAAAATTTATCCGAAAGATTATTTAACGAAATCAACGCCGAGTTTGATATCACCTTTCAGCGTATCTAACATAGCATCACGAGCGTTCGCTTCAAATGCACTCACTTCACCGTAAGGCAGTACTTTTTCAATACCGTTTTTGCCTAACAACACAGGTTGTGCAAAAAATTCAGCGTGCTCGCTGCCGCCGTCAACATAGGCGCATTCAACGATGTTAGCTTCGCCTTGCAAACCACGCACCAAAGACAGACCGAAACGGCAAGCCGCTTGACCCATAGACAGCGTCGCGCTGCCGCCACCGGCTTTAGCTTCAACCACTTCAGTGCCCGCGTTTTGGATACGCGTTGTCAGACTTGCCACTTCTGCTGCGGTGAAAGTCGCACCTTCAACTTGAGACAGTAATGGCAGAATGGTCACGCCGCTGTGGCCGCCAATTACATTGATTTTAACATCAGCAACATTCAAGCCTTTTAATTCAGCAATGAAAGTTTCAGAGCGGATCACATCTAATGTCGTGATACCAAATAGACGATTTTTATCATAAACACCCGCTTTTTTCATTACTTCTGCAGCGATAGCGACAGTCGTGTTGACAGGGTTAGTGATAATGCCAATCAACGCAGTAGGACACGTTACTGCAACTTTTTCAATCAGGTTGCGAACGATGCCGGCATTGATATTGAACAGATCTGAACGATCCATACCGGGTTTACGCGCAACACCAGCAGAGATTAACACAACGTCAGCACCCACGAGGGCAGGCGTTGGATCTTCACCAGCAAAACCTTTGATTTCAACAGCAGTAGGAATATGGCTCAAGTCAACCGCAACACCCGGAGTGACCGGTGCGATATCATAGAGAGACAAGTAAGAACCCGCAGGCAATTGAGTTTTTAACAGTAGGGCAAGAGCCTGGCCGATACCACCAGCAGCACCAAGTACAGCAACTTTCATAGTTATCTCCGTTATTTCTCGGAAGTGTGACATAGGTCTAATTTTTCTTTGGCGCCACATTACTTGAATGTCACATTAATTTCAATTACCCGTTAGTCATGAGACAAAATAATTCCGGAATAACTTATTTACAATGTAGAACAATGACTCCAATCAGTATTGTTAAGGCTCGAACAAATACGTCACCACAAGCATTCAGTGAATTTTTATTCAATAAATCCGGTTGTTTGTTGACATTTTTTCTGAAAATATTCAGAATGAGCCTGTTTTTTTGAATAATGAACAATAATATTATGCAAACGACCAAGAATCAGGATGACCTTGTTAGAATTTTTAAGTCGATTTTAAAAGATGAGCGCTTTGGCTCTCAAAGTGAAATCGTCACCGCCTTGCAAGCCGAAGGCTTTGGTAATATTAACCAATCGAAAGTGTCACGCATGCTCAGCAAATTTGGCGCGGTGCGGACTCGCAACGCTAAGCAAGAGATGGTGTATTGCTTACCCGCCGAATTAGGCGTGCCAACTGCCGGTAGCCCACTGAAGAATTTGGTACTTGACGTCGATCATAATCAAGCAATGATTGTGGTGCGCACCAGTCCAGGCGCCGCGCAGCTTATTGCGAGATTATTGGACTCCATAGGAAAGCCTGAAGGGATTTTGGGTACCATTGCCGGTGATGACACTATCTTTATTTGTCCATCGAGCATTCAAGATATCGCCGATACGTTAGAAACGATTAAATCTTTATTCAATTACGCAGAATAACGCCACATCATCGCCCTCGCTGCCATTGAGGTGAGCCTAACAATCAGCGAGTATAAAAAAGCCACTTATCAAGTGGCTTTTTTATTGTGAGAGCACTCATTAACGAAAGTTAGCACACTTATTGAGATACGTTGATTAAGGATGGCTGGCCGTACCATAATGCAAGGTCTTTGATGTCTGCATAGGTTAAGCTTAGCGTCTGCGCTTGCATTATCGGGTTTGCCCTTTTTCCTGATTTAAACTCAAGCAACTGCTTCACGATAAAAGCCGGCTGTTGACCATTCAAGCTTGGATACGTCTTTATCATCTTCAGCATCGTTTCACTATGACAAGCAACACAACGCTGTATTTGACAAAGCCTATCTTAAATAAGTGTCTGGATCTGTGAATCCACTATACCTAGTCGCAACACTCAAGAAACATTCTAAGCTGCATAGATAAACGAAAGACGAGTATTGTGGTAGGCAACGCAAACAAAAAAATGAGGTATTTAACCTCCTCGATTGTTCACTGAAGTACAGGAATATAGCAGTAAAC
>JBOFUF010000058.1:0-4703 GCA_051652445.1 Shewanella sp. | reverse complement strand
AGCCCAACCTTCACCGACGAGTGCGGTCAGATTTTGAGTGCCACCCGCGCAGGGTAATAACCCCACTGTGGCTTCTGGCAAAGCCATCACAGCTTGAATTTCGGCGATACGAATATCACAAGCGAGCGCGACTTCTAAGCCGCCGCCCATGGCATAGCCGTTAATCGCGGCAATCGACACACCGCGAAATTGGCTTAAGGTTTCAAAGGCTTCACCAAAATGCTTTGCCATCGTTGCCGCATTGCCTTTGTCACCATCGCTAAACAGTTTTAAATCGGCGCCAGCAGAGAAAAACTTTTGCCCTTGGCCCGTTAACACTAAAGCGTAAATATCTTTATTGGCATTAAGCTCAAGCACTTTGGCTTTAAGCGCCTGCAAACTCTCGGCGGTCCACGTGTTGGCTGGCGGATTGTTCATGGTCAGAATCGCCGTGTGGCCTTCGATACGTTCAACTAAATATTCCATCTGTATGACTCCTTGTATGTTATCCCGGACCGATAAATCACGCTTATAGCAAATGGACCTACAGAATTTGTCCTGCATTTTCATCGAGTAAACGACGGGCGATGATTAAGCGCATGATTTCGTTGGTGCCTTCTAAAATCTGATGCACCCGCACATCACGGAAATGACGTTCCAGCGGGTACTCCCTTATATAACCATATCCGCCATGAATTTGCAGCGCCGCATCACAGACTTGAAAGCCCACATCAGTGGCAAAGCGTTTCGCCATAGCACAATAGGCCGTGGCTTCAGGATCGCCACTATCGAGTTTAAAGGCCGCAAGGCGCACCATTTGGCGGGCTGCGACTAACTCGGTTGCCATATCGGCAAGCTTAAATTGCAGCGCTTGGAAAGCCGCTAAAGGCTTACCAAATTGCTGACGCTCATTCATATACTGAGTTGCGCGCGCTAAAGCCGACTGCGCCGTCCCCACAGAACAGGTGGCGATATTGATGCGACCGCCATCTAAGCCTTTCATCGCGAAAGCAAAACCTTGGCCTTCTTCACCGAGCAAGTTCGTCACGGGCACACGCACATTTTCAAAGGTAATTTGACGGGTTGGCTGCGCATTCCAGCCCATTTTATCTTCCGCTTTACCGTAGATAACACCAGCGGCATCCGCCGGAATCGCAATGGCCGAAATCCCCTTAGGGCCAGCTTGACCCGTACGGCACATCACGATTAATAACTCAGTGGCGCCCGCACCTGAGATAAACATTTTCGAACCTGAAATCACATATTCATCGCCATCGCGCACCGCTTTGGTCTGCAACGATGCCGCGTCCGAACCCGCACCCGGCTCAGTTAAACAATAGGACGCTAACATTTGCCCCGTGGTTAACGGCTCAGACCAAGTCTGACGCAGGGTTTGGGTCCCCCACGTCGTCACCATCCACGTCGCCATATTGTGAATGGTCAGCATGGCCGTGGTCGCGGTGCAGCCCTTAGCAAGTTCTTCAAAAATAATCGAGGCATCGAGGCGCGATAAACCCATGCCACCTTCGGATTCTGGCGAATACAGGGAGCAAAACCCCAGCTCACCGGCTTTTTGGATCACGTCTTTGGGGAAGTGATGTTCTGCATCCCACTTGGCGGCGAACGGGGTTAATTCTTGTGCGGCAAACTGGCGCGCAAGCTCGGCAAACTGGCGTTGGTCATCGTTGAAATTAAAATCCATTGGGCTCTCCTATGACTCTGTGGTCACTTTTTTATTGAGTAAATGGGGCGCAGTAACGACGCCGTGGTTTATCGATTAATCACCGAGCTTGACGTACGAGCTTAGCGTAGGGTAATGCTCATATTGGGTGTTGAAGCTACGGCAATGTCAGACTCAAACCAGCGGGAAGTGATGGTCTTGGTCTCAGTATAGAAACGCACCGCTTGCTTGCCATAAGCATGTTGATCGCCGTAGAAACTGCCCTTCCAACCGGTAAACGAGAAGAAAGGTAATGGCACAGGAATAGGCACGTTAATCCCCACTTGGCCGACGTCGATTTCATGTTGGTATTTACGGGCCGCCGCGCCGCTGGCGGTAAAGATAGACGTGCCGTTGCCATAAGGGCTGGCGTTGACGAGTTCGATGGCCGCGTCTAAAGAGTCAGATCCCATACAGCACAGCACAGGACCAAAGATTTCTTCCTTGTAGATGCTCATCTCAGTGGTGACTTTATCGAACATCGTTGGGCCAATCCAATTGCCGGATTCATAACCTTCCACGGTAAAATCGCGGCCATCGAGTAAACACTCGGCGCCTTCATCGATACCTTGCTTGATAAGTTTAAGCACCCGCGCCTTAGCTGCTGGGCTGATAACCGGACCATAACCCGCTTCTTTATCGTCCCATAAACCTGGGCGAATCTTAGCTAAGGCTTCTTTTAATTCTGGGATCCACTCTTTAGCGGCGCCAACAAACACCGCCACCGAAATCGCCATACAACGCTGACCCGCCGCGCCCACAGAAGCGCCGACTAAGTTGTTGATGACTTGCTGTTTGTTTGCATCTGGCATGATAACGCAGTGGTTTTTCGCGCCCGCAAAGGCTTGCACCCGTTTTAAGTTATCGGTACCTGTTTTATAAATATATTGACCGACAGCCACAGAACCAACAAAGGAAATGGCTTTAATGGCAGGATCTGCCAGCAGAATATCCACAGCCGTTTTATCGCCATGCACTAATTGCAATACGCCCTTAGGGGCGCCCGCTTCAACAAACAGCTCAACAAGGCGCTGCGGTGTCATAGGATCTTGCTCTGAAGGCTTTAAGATGAAGGTATTACCGCAGGCAATCGCCAGTGGGAACATCCATAACGGGATCATCGCTGGGAAGTTAAATGGCGTAATGCCCGCGCACACACCGAGCGGTTGCGTGTAGCTATAGGTATCGATAGAACGCGCGACGTTCTCGACGGTTTCGCCCATCAACAATGACGCCACATTACAAGCGTGCTCAGCCACTTCGATGCCACGCCATACATCGCCCTTGGCATCTTCGAAGGTTTTACCGGTTTCCTTTGCAAGAATGGTCGCCAGTTCATCGTGATGTTCTTTTAGCAGATGTTGATAACGCAACATGACGCGCGCACGTTCAGACACTGGCACTTCTTTCCAGGTTTTAAAGGCCGCTTTGGCGCTGGCAATCGCGGCGTGAACTTCTTCGCTGGTGGCAGCATTAATCATAGCAATCGGCGAGTTATTCGCGGGATTGGTGACAATAATCTGTGATGTGCCGGTACCTTGGATAAACTCGCCGTCAATGTAATGCTTTACTTGTGTGGTCATGTTGCAATCCTTTCCTTGTAGGGTATTGGGCTGGCGGTACGCTATTATGATTATCCTCAAGGGAAGTGATTGCCCTTGCCAGCCCCGTCTTGTTGATTCAAATCTTAATGTTCTAAGCCTTGTTGATGTAACTAAAACGGTTGCGATTACACTTCGATAGCCATCGCCGTCGCTTCACCGCCACCAATACACAAAGAGGCAACACCGCGTTTAAGGCCGCGGGCTTTTAAAGCATGAATTAAGGTCACCAGTAAACGTGAACCCGAGCAGCCAATAGGATGACCTAAGGCGCAGGCGCCGCCATTGACGTTCACCTTAGCGATATCTAAACCGAGTTCAGACACCGCAAGCATAGTCACCATGGCGAAGGCTTCGTTGATTTCGAATAAATCGACGTCATCCGCTGACCAATCGAGATTAGCCAGCAATTTCGCCATGGCGCCAACCGGTGCGGTAGTAAAAAGTGAAGGCTCTTGAGCGTGAGTGGCATGGCCTTTAATCGTGGCTAACACGGCTAACCCTAAACGCTCAGCTTCGCCGCGCGAGGTCAGCATCAATGCTGCTGCGCCATCGGAAATGGAGCTCGAGTTTGCTGCTGTAATCGTGCCATCCTTGGTAAAGGCTGGTCGCAGCGTAGGAATTTTTTCTGGGCGGGCATTACCGGGCTGCTCGTCTGTGTCGACGGTCACATCACCAAGACGGTCACTCACAATGACAGGCGTAATTTCAGCTTTAAAGGCTCCTGAGCTTATCGCGGCATTGGCTTTTTCGAGCGAGCTTAACGCAAAAGCGTCCATTTGCTCACGGGTGATGCCAAACTCATCGGCGGTTTTCTGGGCAAATGTTCCCATGGCGCCACCCGTATAGGCATCTTCAAGACCATCTAAAAACATATGATCGAGCATTTTGCCGTGGCCCATGCGCATGCCGCCGCGGGCTTTATCTAATAAATATGGCGCTTGGCTCATGCTTTCCATACCGCCAGCGATCACTACTTTTGCACTGCCCGCTTTAATCAAATCGTGGGCTAACATGACCGTCTTCATGCCTGAGCCACAGACTTTATTGACTGTGGTCGCACCAACGGATAAGGGCAATCCCGCACCTAAAGTGGCCTGACGTGCAGGCGCTTGACCTAAACCTGCGGCTAATACGCAGCCCATCAACACTTCATCGACATGTTCACCTGCTAATTGAGTCTCCGCCAACACGCCCTTGATGGCTATCGCAGCGAGAATCGGTGATGCAACCGATGACAAACTACCTTGAAACCCGCCCATTGGGGTGCGTTTAGCAGCAACAATAACAATATCTTGATTTAACGCTTCAGTACTCAGGCAGGCTCCAACCCCAATTGACCACAAGGCCTAGTGCTAGCCTTGGGACGTTTAATAACATCGACTTGATAAAATCGACAATAA
>JBOFUF010000057.1:0-9666 GCA_051652445.1 Shewanella sp. | reverse complement strand
ATCATTTAGCACAACTGATGTCAGGCCGTTTCTATACTACACTGCGCGAAGGCAGTAAGAAAGTATTGCAAGGTATGCCAGCCATCAAAGAAATGGCCAAACGCACCGAGGAACACCTCAAGGGCATGGTCGTTCCTGGCACACTATTTGAAGAATTAGGTTTCAACTACATAGGCCCAATCGATGGCCATGATGTCAACGCTCTGGTCGAGACCATGCGCAATATGCGCAGTTTAAAAGGTCCACAGGTGCTGCACATCATGACGAAAAAAGGTCGAGGTTATGAGCCTGCTGAAAAAGATCCTATCGGTTGGCATGCGGTGCCTAAGTTTGACCCGTCGCAGTTTAAAAAACCAGCCACCAAACCTGGATCACCGACCTTTTCTCAAGTTTTCGGTAAATGGCTGTGTGACATAGCTGAACAAGATGAGAAAGTGTTAGCCATTACCCCTGCGATGCGCGAAGGTTCGGGCATGGTGGAGTTTTCTCAGCGTTTCCCGAAACAATATTTCGATGCGGCGATTGCTGAACAGCATGCGGTCACCTTGGCCGCGGGCTTTGCCTGCGAAGGCTTCAAGCCTGTGGTGGCGATTTACTCGACGTTTCTGCAACGTGCCTATGATCAGCTTATTCACGATGTAGCACTGCAACAATTGCCCGTGTTATTCGCCATTGACCGCGGTGGTATTGTCGGTGCCGATGGTCCAACGCACCAAGGGGCATTTGATTTAAGCTTTATGCGCTGTGTCCCCAACATGGTGATCATGGCGCCATCCGATGAAAACGAATGTCGTCAAATGCTCTACACAGGCTATTGCTATAATGCCGGCCCAAGTGCGGTGCGTTATCCTAGGGGTTGTGCGACAGGTGCGATACAAGTCGAGTCCATGACAGCGCTCCCCATAGGTAAAGGCGTGATTAAGCGCATGGGTAAGCGCATTGCCATACTCAACTTTGGTACCTTGCTCGCATCGGCATTGACCGCCGCCGAAAGCTTAGATGCCACCGTTGTTGATATGCGCTTTGTGAAACCACTTGATATTGATCTGGTAAAAGACATGGCACTAACCCACGAGATATTGGTCACTGTGGAAGAAAATGCCATCATGGGCGGCGCGGGTGCGGGCGTACTTGAACAGCTTCAAAAGCTAAAAATGCCTAAAGCCGTACTTCAAATTGGCTTGCCAGACGAGTTCATCAAACATGGTTCACCAGAAGAAGTCACTCACGACTTACAACTGGATGCCCAAGGCATACTGGCGCAAATCAATGCTTATCTAACGCAATAGGTGGCGCAATAGGCTAAACGGGCTTATTTAGCTAAGACGTTAAATTTGATTAATAAAAAATTCCACCCAAAAAAAGGACTGCCATTGCAGTCCTTTTTGTTGCTGTTTTGGTGACGCCAGCCTAAGCAATAAAGCTTAAGCTTCGATATCTATCGTCGCGCTTTCTTGGTTAGGGCCACCCTGTGACACCATCACCATCGCAGGACGCAGTAAACGACTATTCAGCTCGTAACCTTTTTGCATCACTAACATTACAGTGTTCGCAGGAAACTCTGCGCTTGGCTGCATACCAATTGCTTGATGTTGATCAGGATTAAATGACTGACCTTGCGGATCAATTTGCTTAACACCGCATTTAGCCACCGCGGTCAGTAAGCTCTTTTGTGTTAACTCAACACCTTGATAAATCGATTTCGTCGCTTCATCTTCTGGGTTGGTACCCATTAGCGCGCGCTCCATATTATCAAGCACAGGCAACAGTTCATTGGCGAACTTTTCCAGGGCAAACTTATTGGCCTTTTCCACATCCATTGCGGCACGACGACGAATGTTATCGACTTCGGCGGCGGCGCGGATGACCGAATCCTTCTGCTCTTCAACTTTCGCCAAAGCCTCAGCGAGTAACTGTTCCAGCTCTTCAATACGGAAATTGGCCAGGGTAAGCTCATCGACAAGACTTGCTTCTGCGGTAGATACTTCAGACTCTACACCCTCTTGGATCAGATCCTGTTCTGCTTTAATCGATTCGTTGCTCATTTTCACTCCAGCTAAAAATGCTTTGTTTCTGAAATACTCTAGGCATATTATGGGGATCAATTTTGACGTTTCAAGGCCTAAGGCCAGATCTAGCATAAATATGACCACAAAGTTTCATACTATCGGCCTCATTGGCAAACCTCATCACCAAGGCACCAACCAAACCTTAAAACGTCTGCACCATTGGCTGACAATGCAAGGCTTTGAAGTCTTAGTCGAAGAGCGTGTTGCTACCGAATTAGGCCCTAATATCATCGCGGTCGATTTGCTCGAAATTGGCGCACGCTGCGACTTAGCTATCGTCGTCGGTGGTGACGGTAACATGCTTGGTGCTGCGAGGGTATTAGCCCGCTTCGATTTAGGCGTAATTGGGGTTAACCGCGGCAATTTAGGCTTTTTAACCGATCTGCCACCTGATGCCTTCGAAGAGGCGCTGGCCAAAGTACTCGAGGGTGAATTTGATACCGAGCATCGATTCTTACTCGAAGCTAAAGTCTATCGCCACGGTATACTTAAAGCCAGTAATACCGCAGTCAACGAAGCTGTGCTTCATCCGGGTAAAGTTGCCCATATGATTGAGTTTGAAGTCTATATTGACGATCAGTTCATGTACAGTCAGCGTGCCGACGGCATGATAGTGTCAACGCCGACCGGATCAACAGCTTATGCTCTCTCCGCGGGCGGCGCTATCATGACGCCCAATTTGCAGGCGCTGATCTTAGTCCCCATGTTCCCGCATACGTTATCGTGCCGGCCGATTGTTGTCGATGCGTGCAGCACTATCAAAATGGTGGTTTCACCGGATAATGGCGAGAACCTCGAAGTCAGCTGCGATGGCCACGTGCATTTGGCCGTGTTACCCGGCGATGAAATCATCGTGCGCCGCAGCTCTGAACGTTTACAGCTTATTCACCCTAAGGGACACAATTATTTTCACGTACTGCGGACTAAATTAGGCTGGGGCAGTAAGTTGTTTTAAGCTGCGTTTTTTGACAACATGCCCACTATTTGACGACATGCTCACGACACTAAAAGAGGCGTATCTCGTCTCTTTTCTATCCTATAAACTCAACCTTAAAAGTGGCCATTAAAGCCTTATCTTGCTGCCTGCATATCTCTTTAGTGAACTTTTACTGCATCGAACAAACGGCTGACATTGGGATTGATAACGTTTGAGTGTTAATGACACGACCCAATTTGATAAAACTTTAAACAATATTTTTTAGATTTGTTACTTAATATTTCTATCTCAATTTCCCCCTACCATCGTCTCACTCATTCAATTTATCTACTTTTGATTTACAATCCACTGCTATTCGCTCAATATAATTAAACATTATTGATTGGCAATAATGTCAAATTAACCGTAATTAAATTACAAATCAGTTATTACAGAGTACATTAAAGTAAAGTTAATTTAGTGACACCAGTCACAATGGTATGCCAACTTTTAAAAGTGTGATCTAGGTCGCCATCAAATATTGTCGTCAAACAGATAAGTAAGCATCAACAAAACAACACCTTAATAATAAAGCAAATAAATAAGCTCATCCAGCCACGATAACCTATGTGATATTAATCACGCCTTGGTAATGACTAAAAAAATCAATAACAGGCTATTAATGAAATAAATGGATCAGTTAATTGCAATATTGACGAGAAATATGGGCTATAACGTTATTTTTAATCGCTAAAATTAAAAAAACACATTTTATATAACTGAAGTTGATATATGAGACGTAATTTAAGTGACCATGGTCACATGCGAGAATATCATCAGATGTGACGCGTGCCACAGCACTGTAAATTAACATTTAATATAACAACAAAGATGCTCTAGATCATATTAGTCAAGCTTACAATAGCGTTAAGTACGCAACTTAGAATATCTAGACCGTAAGTTCTTGCTGCATTGACTGCCGCTTTATTGCTCTGGGAGTCGACATAAAGACAGATGATAAATCCTAATATCCATAATAAAACAGACCTATTTTAATGAAGAGGCAAGCATGACAATACTTCAACTCCTCGCCAGCTTGACGCCGGTGCTCAGTGTAATGCTATTTTTGGTGTTACTCAGAATGCCCGCATCTAAGGCCATGCCCATTTCCATGCTAGTCACTGCACTCGCTGCTGTGTTTATTTGGCAAATGGATACCACATTACTGGCTGCATCGGTTCTCGAAGGACTGCTTTCAGCCATCACACCGTTAACGATTATTTTTGGTGCGGTGTTCTTACTTAATACCCTTAAATATTCAGGGGCGATGGACACCATCCGTGCAGGCTTTACTAACATCAGCGCCGATGCCCGTGTACAAGTCATCATCATCTGTTGGTTGTTTGGGTCATTCATTGAAGGGAGTGCGGGTTTTGGTACACCCGCAGCAATTGGCGCACCGTTATTGGTATTACTTGGTGTCCCCCCCATTGCCGCAGCTGTCGTGGCTTTGATTGCAGACTCTGCCAGTGTCTCCTTTGGTGCAATTGGTTTACCTGTCCTGTTTGGTATGGAGCAAGGTCTAACCCAGGGTGGGGTCAGCATGGCTGCAGCGCAAATTGCAGAGCATGGTGGTTCCTATGCTGAGTTTGCTCAGTACATTGCCATGCACATGATCACTATCGATTTAATTACCGGCTCGCTCATTCCGCTGGTTATGGTATCCCTACTGACAGGATTCTTTGGCCGCAATAAATCCTTCAAAGAAGGGCTAGCCATTTGGAAGTTTGCCCTGTTTGCAGGGTTGGCATTTACCGTTCCCGCTTGGATCATTAACTATGTTGCAGGCCCTGAGTTCCCTTCAGTGATTGGTGCATTGATCGGTATGGCCTTAGTGATCCCTGTTGCGCGTAAAGGTTATTTATTACCTAAAACCCCTTGGAATGATTTCGCCGAAAATGATCATCAAGAAAGCGAAAAAATAACAACAACGGCTGAGTTTTCGCAAATTGCGGCGTGGACACCCTATATCATTATGGCTGCGTTGTTGGTGTTATCGCGTACTGTGACACCACTAAAAACATGGTTATCCAGCTTTAATATCAGCTGGACTGGCCTGATGGGCACCGAACTTAAAGCCAGCTTCGCGACGTTATATGCGCCCGGAGCCTTTTTCGTTGTTGTGTGTATCTTAGGCTTTTTCCTCTTTAAAATGAAAAGCCCTGCAATTAAACAAGCCATCGGTGTTTCATGTAAATCCATGTTACCCACCATCATTTCGTTAGGTGCATCAGTGCCTATGGTCAAAATATTCCTAAACTCCGGTGCTAATAGTTCAGGTCTTGCGTCTATGCCTGTCGCTTTAGCGGATATGTTGGCAGGTTCCATGGGGGCTGTGTGGGCTTGGATGGCGCCTATCGTGGGGATTTTTGGTGCCTTCTTATCAGGTTCAGCCACCTTCTCAAACATGATGTTCTCAGGCTTACAGTACAGTGTGGCTGACAGTATCGGCATGAATCACGCACTCGTACTCGCACTTCAGGGTATTGGTGCAAACGCGGGTAACATGATGTGCGTAATGAACGTCGTTGCGGCGGCGACGGTAGTCGGTATGGCAGGTAGAGAATCAGAAATTATCCGTAAAACAATGCCCGTTGCCATTGGTTACGCCTTACTGGCGGGCACAATCGCTACCCTATGGGGCGGATTCTAAGCCGTTTTATTTTATTGAATGATCGAAGTCATGCTCAGTGGCTTCAGCTTTAAGCTATTAAGTAAAGAGAGTAATGCTATGTCTATAAACTATAAACAGGTCATCGATGATCTAAGAATACAATTGGGTGAGCACCCCGTCACAGATGATCCAGTGCGCCGTTTTGCTTGGTCCACCGATGCCAGTTATTTCAGAATTGTGCCTGAGGTGATTGTTCACGCAGAACAGCTTGAACAAGTAAAACAAACCCTTGAAGTCGCACGCAAGCATAACGCCCCTGTGACATTTAGGGCTTCGGGAACCAGTTTATCGGGTCAAGCTGTCGGTGAAGGTATTTTGTTGATCCTTGGCCATGATGGTTTTAGAAAGATTGAAGTCAGTCGCGATGCCAAACAGATCACCTTAGGTGCAGCCGTCATTGGTTCCGACGCTAATGCCGTACTCGCGCCGCTTAACCGCAAAATTGGTCCCGATCCGGCGACCATTGGCTCCGCCCAAATTGGGGGTATTGTGGCGAATAATGCCTCTGGCATGTGCTGCGGCACGGCGCAGAATAGTTACCAAACTATCGCCTCCGCCAAACTGCTGTTTGTCGATGGTACAGAACTCGATACTGGTTGTGAAAAGTCTAAAGCAGCCTTTGCCCAAAGCCACAGCCAGCTGCTAGATGCACTGACGGAGCTGTCGCACCTGACGCGCCACAACACGGTTCTGGCGGACAGAATTCGTAAAAAGTATTCCATCAAAAATACCACGGGTTACGGCATTAATTCGTTAATCGATTTTACCGACCCATTTGACATCATTAACCACTTAATGGTCGGTATGGAAGGCACCTTAGCCTTTATTAACGAAGTCACCTACCACACAGTGAACGAAGCTAAATTTAAAGCCTCGGCCATGGCCGTATTTCACACTATGGAAGATGCCGCCCGCGCTATCCCATTGATTAATGGTGAAAGTGTTTCGGCAGCGGAGCTGCTCGACTGGCCATCCATTAAAGCGGTAACCGGCAAACCTGGCATGCCAGATTGGTTATCAACATTGCCTGCATTGTCGGCTATTTTGTTGATCGAATCTCGCGCCGATGACGCACAAACCTTGGACAGTTACACCCAAGACGTGACTCAAAAGCTCGCCGAATTTGACTTTATTCGTCCAATGGAATTTAGCACTAACCCAGCGGTTTATGACAAGTACTGGGCCATGCGCAAAGGGTTGTTCCCAATTGTGGGCGGCGAACGGCCAAAGGGCACCTCGGTTATTATCGAAGACGTGGCCTTCGAACTGAAGCATTTAGCCGCGGCAGCAAAAGACATTACCGCACTATTCCATAAACATGGCTATCCCGAAGGGTGTATCTACGGCCATGCGCTGGCGGGGAACTTCCACTTCATCATCACGCCTACATTTGCCACCCAAGCTGATATCGAACGCTTCCATGCCTTTATGGACGATATTGCCGACATGGTGATCAATAAGTACGACGGTTCAATGAAAGCGGAACACGGTACAGGCCGTGCTGTCGCGCCGTTCGTCGAAAAAGAATGGGGACAAGATGCCTATACTTTAATGAAAAGTATCAAGCAAGCATTTGATCCTAAAGGTATCTTAAATCCAGGCGTGATCCTTAACGACGACAAGAATGTCCACATTAAAAAAATCAAACCTTGCCCTGTGGTTGATGATTTTATTGATAAATGTATTGAGTGTGGTTTTTGTGAAAAAACCTGTCCAACATCGGCGCTTAACTTTTCGCCGCGCCAACGTATTGCCACCTTGCGTGAAATCGAGCGTTTAGAGCAGTCTGGTGATAAAGCCGCCGCCGCAGAAATGCGCGCGTCCGCTAAATACGATGTAGTTGATACCTGCGCGGCCTGCCAGCTTTGTACTATTGCTTGCCCAGTGGATAACAGCATGGGCCAACTGGTGCGTAAACTGCGCACGCCGTACATCAGCACGACTGAACAAAAAGTCTTAGATTTCCAAGCTAAACACTTTGGCGCAGTTAACCAAGTGATCAGCACAGGTTTTGACATGCTTGGCGTGATCCACAAGATCACTGGCAATGGCATAACCGGCGCGCTGATGAAAACCGGCCGTTTGATTTCAAAAGAAGTGCCTTATTGGAACCCTGATTTCCCCAAAGGCGGCAAATTGCCCAAACCATCACCCGCTAAAGTAGGCCAAGAAACGGTGGTTTACTTCCCAGCGTGTGGTGGCAGAACCTTTGGTCCAACGCCAAAAGATCCCGATAACCGCACCTTGCCTGAGGTGGTTGTCACCCTGCTCGAACGTGCTGGCTATAACGTCATTACCCCTGAGAAAACCCGCGATTTATGTTGCGGCCAGATGTGGGAATCTAAGGGCGACTTTAAAAATGCCGATGCCAAACGCCAAGAACTTATCGATGCAGTGAGCAACATGACCCATGGCGGTAAGCTGCCCGTGATCGTCGATGCCCTGTCTTGTACCTACAGAACCTTGTCAGGTAATCCTAAAGTGCAAATTATCGACTTGGTTGAGTTTATGCACGACAAGATGCTAACTAAGCTCAATATCAGCAAAAAAGTCAATGTGGCATTGCACTTAGGTTGTGGTGGTCGCAAGATGAAACTCGAGGCTAAGATGCAAGCCATCGCCGATGCCTGCTCTGCACAAGTGTTAAAACCTGCGGGAATTGAATGCTGCGGTTACGCGGGCGAAAAAGGCTTGTATAAGCCTGAAATCAACGCCAGCGCACTGCGTAATATCAAAAAGCTCATACCTGTCGAGATTAAAGAAGGCTATTACGCCAACCGTATGTGCGAAATCGGTTTGACCCAACACAGCGGTATTTCTTACCGCCACTTAGCTTATCTGCTCGAAGAGTGCAGCCGTTAATCTGATATGACAGTCGTCAACAACGGGGCTATTTTTAGCCCCGTTTGTTTATATAAACGAACTATTCTCATTTATTCGTCATTAAGTATTTAGATAATTTAAAACCTTAAAAAAATACGACTTTAGTCCAATTAAACCAGCCACTTACGATATTCTCATTTTTGCAAATATCTACAATCTCATTTACTAATTTAGCGCTACTTATTTCACTTAGATAGGTCTATATTGGCTAAACTGCCTTACTATTCATGTGGATATTATCTCACACTGCAAGGCCATTTTGTTCACTAACAAGAAAGAGAAAACACCATGAAAATCGCCCTTTTCATCCCGTGTCTTGTCAATCAAATGATGCCAGAGGTTGCGATTGCCACCTTAGAATTATTAGAGAAACTCGGGCACCAAGTGATTCTACCCGCGGGTCAAACATGCTGTGGCCAGCCGATGACAAACTCGGGTTGCTTCGATGCAGCGCGCAGTACCACACTTAAATTATTAAATGCCTTTAAGGGTGTGGAATGCGACGCGATTGTTTGCCCTGCCGCCTCTTGTTTAGTGGCTGCCAAAGAAAACTTCCACGAGTTTGATAGCAGCCCAGAAGCACAAGCTGTGATCAACAAACTCTATGAACTCACAGAATTTTTACACGATATCGCGCCGATCCCCGCCTTTACCAAGCCCTTCGCGCACAGAATCAGCCTACAACTCAGCTGCCATGGCATTCGCATGCTAAGCCTTGCCACCCCGAGTGAGCAAATGGGCCCAAGATTCAACAAAGTCGAAGCTGTATTGGCCAATATTACCGGCATAGACATAGTGTATCCCGACCGCCGTGATGAATGCTGCGGCTTTGGTGGCACCTTCGCCGTTGATGAAGGCGCAGTGTCGGCCAAAATGGGCAAAGACAAGGCCCACGCCCACGCCGCAACGGGTGCTGAGTATGTGGTGGGTTTTGATCCCTCATGCCTGTTGCACCTCGATGGCATGATCCGCAGACAGCAATTGCCGATTGAAATTCGCCACATAGCGCAAGTGCTAAACGCCGCGCTTTAGGAGACTCACCATGGCTTACAATCATAATCACC
>JBOFUF010000056.1:0-8553 GCA_051652445.1 Shewanella sp. | reverse complement strand
GGGAAAAAAGCCAATAAGGGAGCCCCCTGCCATTCGCCCGGCAATAACATGCGTCCAGGTTGCGCTTGGTAATAGCCTTGTACATGCACTAAATCATTCAGTAATCGCTGATATTGATCGGCAATCTGCTTTAATTGCTGTTCATCGGCGCTGGCGGCTAAGTCCAATAATGTCAAAGATTGCTCAAACTGGGCATACAAGGGGGAGCTTTTAAGATCCTCGATGCGAACTTGTTGAGCACGACACCAAGTGACAAAGTCTTGGCGCAGCATAGGTAAATCGAGTAACCATTCGCCAGGATAATCGACTATGTCTAAATATAAGGTGGCGGTATCAGCAAACTTGGCCAGTAAGCCCTTCTTAGGTTGGTATTTAATCGCCAATCGTAACTCAGAAATAGTACGAGTGGAGGCAGGCCAAGTCGCAGGTTCGGCAGTGAGCGCTAACATGGCGCCTTGATAATCAAAACTGGCGATTTCAAGGTCGGGCTGCATGGCACGCTTAACCCCGAGCAAACGCTGATCGCGGCTCACCTGCCAAAGTGGTAAAGCACTGTTGTTGCGGATATGGAGTGAATGAGGCGTTGGGCCAGAGTTAAGTAATTGATTAACTAATCCTGTAATAAATGCCGTTTTTCCCGCACCAGAAAGCCCCGTCACCGCCAAACGTAAATGCCTGTCAGCGGAGCGATGTAACAGGGATTGACCTTTTTGGGTTAATTTATGCAGCGAGGCATCAAACATTCCCATAGAAACTACCTTTATGTCGAATGAGGTTAACTATCCAGAGGAATAAAACCAAGTTTATCAACAAGGGCGGCCTCGCCGCCCTTAAACACAATTACAAGCTATTGATTTGCCTTTTTAAATCAAAATTATCGGAGGTAACATGGCGTTCTAAATTTTGCAGTCTGACTTCCAGACTTCGAAATTGACGACTCACGTCACTCAGTGCTTGCTTTGCCGGTTCACCCGACTGCCACGGCTTTTTCTTTAGTTCTATATCGTCCCTATCGTAATGCTTTTGTGGCTTGATGTCTAAAATCACCCACAAAGCGACATAGATGATAAATACCACACCGTAGCCGCCGAGCAAAAAGATAGAGACTGTTAGCACTCGCACTAACCAAGTTTCAATCGCAAAGTACTCGGCTATCCCGGCGCATACTCCCGCTATTTTGCCTAACTGGGGAATACGGTACAAAGCACGGCCATTAGACGCTCTCATGTTTCCCCCTCCATTCTGGCGATTCCGTATCCAGAATCGCCTCTAAGGTCTCAATACGTGCCGCCATTTTATCGGCTTTAGATATCAAGTCATTGAGTTGCGAAAACTCTTCCTCAGTGAGTCCCTGGCTCACTTGTCGCTTGCTGCGATAATGAAGAACTAACCATATTGGCGCGACGACCACCATGAAAATAATAATCGGCGCCATTAGCATGTCCATATCCATAACTCACCTCTGAATGGTTATTCTTTTGATTTCGTTGACGCGTGACCTTTTACCTTGGCTTTTAACGCTGCCAGTTCTGCATTCACAGAATCTTCCGCTGCTAACGCCGCAAACTCATCGGCTAAGGTCTTTTTACTGCCAATATCGTAAGATTCAACCTGGGCTTCTAAGCCTTCGACACGGCGCTCATATTGCTCAAACTTCAGCATAGCGTTGTCGATTTTGCTTGAATCTAACTGTTTTTTCACTTCTAAGCGTGATGACGCGGTTTGAGTGCGCAAAATAATGGTCTTTTGACGCGCTTTTGCATCAAGCAGCTTTTCTTGCAACATGCCCACTTCATCTTTCAAACGTGCGATATGTTCATCGATGACGGCTAACTCTTGATTCAGCGTATTGGCTAAACCGGTCGCTTTTTGTTTTTCAACTAAAGCGGCTTTGGCTAAGTCTTCACGGTCTTTGGATAGCGCCAGTTCAGCCTTATCTTGCCAATCTTGCACTTGCTCTAACACGCGATTGATACGACGTTGCAGTTCTTTCTTTTCAGCTAACACTTTAGCTGAGGTAGAACGCACTTCAACGAGTGTGTCTTCCATTTCTTGGATAATCAGTCGAACCATTTTTTCTGGGTCTTCGGCTTTATCCAGCAATGCGCTGATATTAGAGTTAATGATATCGGCGAAACGAGAGAAAATTCCCATAATTCTATCCTCAAATTGATGTTAGTCTCGCACAAGGTAATACACTAACCGTGCCAACTATAAATTATTATTTAAATACAACACGTTAAACAAAATATTAACTTTTGCTTTCTTTTACGTCTCAAGCCACTTATTATCATTTTCACTAAATTTTAGCGCGAAAGACTAAAAAATATCGTGGATAATAAATTTCAGCAAGACAACCTTATCGGTCAATCCAATGCCCTACTCGAAGTGTTAGAACATGTGTCGCAAATTGCGCCCTTGTCTAAACCCGTACTGATTATTGGTGAACGGGGCACAGGTAAAGAGCTGATTGCCGAACGCTTACATTATCTGTCTAAGCGCTGGGATCAAAGTTTTATTAAGCTAAACTGTTCATCTTTGAGTGAAAATTTACTCGAGAGTGAATTATTTGGCCATGAGTCTGGTGCCTTTACTGGCGCCAAAGGCAAACACGAAGGCCGCTTTGAACGCGCCGACGGCGGCACCTTGTTTCTCGACGAATTAGCCAATACTTCCGGACTCATCCAAGAAAAACTCCTACGTGTAATTGAATATGGCGAATTTGAACGGGTCGGCGGCAGTAAAACCGTGCAGGCTGATGTTCGCTTAATCTGCGCCGCCAACGAAGACCTACCCTCACTGGCTGAGGCTGGCGAATTTCGTGCCGACTTGCTCGATAGACTGGCCTTTGATGTGATCACTCTGCCACCACTGCGTTGCCGCCCAGAAGACATTATGACGCTGGCGGAATACTTTGCCATTGGCATGGCACGCCAATTAAAGCTACAGCTGTTCAGCGGTTTCAGCGCCCATGCCATCGAACAACTAATGACCCACGACTGGCCGGGTAATATCCGTGAACTTAAAAACGTGGTCGAGCGCAGCGTTTATCGTAATGGTGGTGAAAATCGGCCAATCAATCATATTACCCTCGATCCCTTTGCTTCACCGTATCGACCTAAAACCCGGATCAAGACACGCGAGCGTCAAATCATTTCTGCAATACCACCAACCGTGACCAGTACCCCACAAAGTCTGCCGTTACTGGAGTCAGAATGCCAAGCCAACAATGAGAGCTCAACACATTGCTTTAATTTTCCGTTAGATTTTAAAGAGCACACAGAGCAGTTCGAAATGGATCTGATCCAGCAAGCACTTTCAAGCAGTCAATACAACCAAAAGAAAACCGCCGACATGCTCGGATTAAGCTATCACCAACTGCGTGGCATTCTTAAAAAATACAATTTGCTTGATAAAGCATAAGCAGATTGCCCACGGGGGAGATGCACTGCTAAAATATCAATTCATAGTCGATAAAATAATGATTTATAAATGAGTGTGCTAATTAGACGCCTGTGCTTTACCATTGCCGTATCTTGCATGAGTGGCGTGTTGGTCGCGTGTGGACCCCAACAACTTCCTTCCGGTTTGGTGTATTGCTCCGAAGGCAACCCTGAGTCTTTTAATCCACAATTGGTGACCTCTGGCACCACAATCGATGCGACCTCACATCAAATTTATAGCCGTTTAGTCGATTATGATCCCCTGTCTGGCAAGCTTGTTCCGGCTTTAGCGACGAGTTGGTCAATGTCTGATGACGGTTTAAGTTATCGCTTCTCTCTTAGAGAAAACGTGCAATTCCAGCATTCAAAGCGTTTTACTCCAAGTCGCCCTTTTAATGCCGACGATGTCTTATTCTCCTTTAATCGGATTATTGATAGCCAACATCCGTATCATTTTGTCTCTCGTACAGGGTATCCTTTCTTCCAAAGCATTGGCTTTTCTCAGCAAGTTAAAGAAATTGAGAAGGTAAACGATCATGAAGTGGTCTTTTATTTAACCCGCAAAGACGCTTCTTTTCTGTCAAATTTAGCAACTGATTTTGCAGTGATCTTATCCGATGAATATGCACAACAACAATTAGCACTGGGTCACCCCGAAAATGTTGATCACTTTGCCATTGGCACGGGACCGTTCACCTTAGTGCAATACGCTAAAAACGAATATATTCGCTATCGCCGTAATCCCAACTTTTGGGGCGAACCGGCGAAAATCGATATGCTGGTATTTGATATCACCCCTAAAAGTACAGCTAGGCTTGCTAAACTTATCACCGGGGATTGCAGCGTTTCTGCGCTGCCAAAAGCAGGTGAACTGCCCGTTATCAAACAGCATCAAGCATTAAAGATTGAGTCACAACCAGGACTTAACGTGGCATTTTGGGCTTTTAATACCCAAAAGCCACCATTAGATGATGTCCGTGTTCGTCGTGCACTCGCCTATGCGGTCGATAAGCAGAATATCCTGCGAGCGGTTTATCAAAATACCGCCATTGAAGCAACAGGCGTGCTACCTCCTGCATCGTGGGCCTATAACAATAATAAAGGGCTTGTGGCTTACAATCCGCAAAAATCACGCGATTTATTGAAACAAGCCGGCGTAACCAATCTCAGTATTGATATTTGGGCCATGCCAGTCGCCCGCGCTTACAACCCTAATTCTTTGAAAACGGCTGAATTAATTCAATCAGATCTAGCAAAAATCGGCGTAAAGGTGAACATTGTCAGCTACGATTGGAGTGTATTTAATCAAAGACTGAGTCGCGATCAATATGATTCAGTACTCATTGGCTGGAATGCCGATAACAGCGACCCCGATAACTTCTTTAACCCGCTGCTGAGCTGCGCTGCAATGCAATCGCACAACAATCGTTCTCGCTGGTGTCATCCAGAGTTTGATGCCATCTTAGCCAGTGCGAGGGAAATATCAGATCAAGCTGAACGTAAAGTGATTTATCAGCAAGCTGAAGCCTTTATCGCTGAACAAGTGCCCATGCTGAGTCTAGCCCATGCCAAACGAGTCGCGTTAACTCGCAGTGATATCAAAGACATGCAGCTTATGCCTTTTGGTGGTATTTCCTTTACCCATACGAGTCAAGCACCGCAGGAGGCGAATTAATGTTTACATACCTACTGCGTCGCCTCAATCTCTTTCTTGCCACCTCTTTTGTCATGGTTGGGGTATTGTTTTATGCTACTGGCTTATTTCCGGTTGATCGTGCCCATGCACTCTCAGGCATACATACGCCGACAGCAAGCCAACTCGTTCAAATAGAGCAGGATTATAAATTAGATAAAAATCAAGCATGGCAATTTAGTGCTTATCTGCAACAAAGACTTAGCGGTAATTTAGGCATTTCAGTCACTTCACATCAAGACGTCGCAGAAGAACTCCGCACCGTACTACCCGCGTCCTTCGAATTAGCCATAATGGCCGCCATTATGGCGATTTGCTTAGGCGTCCCCTTAGGCGTACTCGCTTCTCAAAGCCAACATAAACTCACTCAAAATACTATTATGGCGATTACCTTGACGGGCTATTCTGTTCCCGTTTTTTGGCTAGGACTGAACCTTTCGCTCTGGTTTGGCGTCGATCTCGGATGGTTACCGATTGCGGGACAAATCAATTTGCTCTATGAAATCAAACCCGTGACAGGCTTTATGTTAATCGACACCCTATTATCAGAATCTAACTACAGAATGTCAGCATTTAAAGACACGCTGCTACACATCATTTTGCCCGCTACGACGCTGGCCGTACTGCCTTTTACTGTGGTGGTTCGTAGCACTCGCTCGGCAATGATGAATGTGATGAATCAAACCTTTATCCGTGCAGCAGAGGCCAGAGGCATGCACACGGGTACTATTATACTCCGTCACGCTCTACCCAATGCCTTCATCCCTGTACTTAAACATTTAGGCCTAATGCTTGGGTCATTTGCTAGTTATGCCATCGTTGTTGAAATGATTTTCTCTTGGCCTGGTGTGGGCTCTTGGCTGGTTTCTGGGATTTACCAGCGTGATTATACTGTCATCCAAGGGGGTATTCTGGCAGTAGCCTTATTGATTATCTTCCTTAGTATCTTGATTGAAGTTTTACACACAGTCTTTAACCCACTGAGCAGAAAAGACCTTTATGCCACCAGTTAAAATTTATCAAGAAGATCAGATTGCCTCGCCCACAATGCGGGTTTGGCTTAATTTTTCAGCCAACCCCTTTGCCTTGGCAGGTTTGTGGACGATCGCATTCTTACTATTGCTAACCCTCTTCGGCCCTTTGATTGCGCCCTTACCTCCAGAGGCACAAGATCCTAGAGCCTTACTGCTACCGCCATCGTGGGACCCCTCTGGTACGGTCGAGCACTTTTTAGGCACTGACGATCTGGGTCGCGATATTTTCAGCCGCTTATTACACGGTGCGCACCTGACCTTTGGTATGGCACTACTGATCGTCGTGACGGCATTATTTATGGGATTTTTTATCGGCTCGTTGTCGGGCATGATGCGAGGATTAAAATCCAGTATTCTCGCTCATTTACTCGATGCACTGCTGTCAATTCCATCATTATTAATGGCCATTTTAGTCGTTGCAGTAATGGGGCCAGGGCTTGAAAATGTTTTCTGGGCCGTTGGTATTGCCTTAACGCCGCAATTTGTGCGTTCCATACATCAGGCGGTGCATGAAGAATTACAAAAAGAATACGTCACAGCCGCACGTTTAGATGGTGCTAACTCGATACAAATTTTTTGGTATGTCATTATGCCCAACGTGTGGGAAGTGGTGATCATTCAAACCACACTTGCCATTTCGGCGGCCATTTTAGATATCGCTGCACTGGGTTTTTTAAACTTGGGCGCACAAGCACCAAGCCCAGAATGGGGCGCAATGGTTGCCCAAGGCATGGATAATTTATTAACAGCGCCTTGGGCAGTGACAATCCCAGGTTTAGCGATTCTTTTCAGTGTGCTGTCCATTAACTTGGTTGGCGATGGCCTACGGTCGGCGCTTGCGCCCATCAGAAACTAACTTATGCCCTTACTCGACGTCAGAAATCTAACGATTGAACTCGATACGCCCCATGGTAGAGTGCGGGCGCTCGAAAAAGTCAGCTTAACCCTCAATGCGGGCGAAATTCATGGGCTAGTTGGTGAGTCCGGCTCAGGAAGAAGTTTGTTAGCCAGAGCGATTTTAGGTATCCCTGGCCCCAACTGGACTATCACAGCAGATCGCATGATGTGGGATGGTAATAATTTGATGACCATGAGCTCAAAAGAGCGGCGGAATCTGATGGGATCTGACATGGCGATGATTTTCCAAGATCCCTCTGGCAGCTTAGATCCTGCGCAAACCGTCGGCAGTCAGTTAATGCAGGCGATGCCTAAAAATCCCAACGCCTATTTCTGGCAACGTCAAAAACATGCACGGCTTACTGCACAAAAATGGTTACATAAAGTTGGCATCAAAAATCCGCGGCAGGTGATGTCTAGTTATGCCTGGGAATTATCCGAAGGTGAATGCCAAAAGGTGATGATTGCGATGGCGGTGGCTAACCAGCCTCGCCTCTTGATTGCTGATGAACCCACCAGCTCAATGGAACTCAGCACCCAAGCGCAAATTTTCAGATTATTATCCCAATTAAATCAATTACAAAACGTAACTATTTTATTAATCAGTCATGAACTTGAAACCTTAGCCCAATGGTGTGATCACTTATCTGTCCTTTATTGCGGTCAAGTCATGGAGTCGGGGCCAACAGACGAAGTGATTAAGCAGCCTTATCATCCTTACACTAAAGCGCTGCTCGACAATATGCCCGACTATTCTGGCTTAGGTGGCCACAAAGCAATTATGCCAACACTGCCTGGTTTTGCGCCCGCGTTACAGCATCTCCCCATTGGTTGCCGTTTAGGCCCGCGCTGTCCTGAAGCACAAAGAAAATGCGTTAATCAGCCAAATTTAAGTCATATCAAAGACCGCTATTTTGCCTGTCATTTCCCTTATCACGGCGAAACCCATAATGACGATCCCCTTACTTAAAGTTAACGACCTTTATAAAAGATATGATACTGGTTATAAGGGCTTTTCACGCCAATATAATAATGCATTAGCGCCTGTATCCTTTGAACTCGAGCGCGGCGAAACCTTAGCCATAGTCGGTGAAGCAGGATCAGGTAAGAGTACCCTAGCCCGTATTTTAGTGGGCGCAGAGCCCCGCAGCGGCGGTGAGATATTTTTCGAAGGTGAAGCCTTAGATAGCCGCAATGTCAAACAAAGGTGTCGTTTAATTCGGATGATATTCCAAGATCCGAATACCTCACTCAACCCCCGTCTAACGATTGGCCAGCTGCTCGATGAGCCACTGCGTTTCAATACCCGCATGTCAGCGCAATTACGCCACAATCAAGTAATTGATACTATGAGAAAAGTTGGTTTATTACCTGAGCATGCAGAGTTTTATCCGCACATGATTTCCGAAGGGCAAAAGCAACGCGTTGCAGTGGCGCGAGCTTTAATGCTCAACCCTAAAATTATCATTGCCGATGAAGCATTAAC
>JBOFUF010000055.1:0-5657 GCA_051652445.1 Shewanella sp. | reverse complement strand
AGCTAAATAACCGCTAGCCTTTTGCAAATCACCCGCACAATCCATTAAACCACCCACGTAAGGTTGCATCGCCGCATTGGTGCTATGTGACTTAATAAACTCTGTCACTAACGCCGACCATTGCTGCATCGCCGCGCCGCGGTCGCTAAGCAATTTACGCCCCACTAAATCCAACGCCTGAATACCATTCGTGCCTTCATAAATCAGCGCAATACGGCTATCACGCACAAATTGCTCCATACCCCACTCATGAATATAACCATGGCCACCGAACACTTGCTGGGCATCGACACAGGCATTAAAACCGCGATTAGTGATAAAACCTTTCACCACTGGCGTAAACAGCGCCGCTAACTGGGAGGCAACTTTGGCTTTGGCGGGATCGGTATGACGGTCTGCTTCATCGAGCCATAAAGCTTGTTGCCCAACTAAGGCTCTTGCGCCTTCATTAAAGGCTTTTTGCGACAGCAACATGCGGCGCACATCGCCGTGAACCAAAATCGGATCGGCGGCTTTTTCGGGGGATTTGGCACCGCTTAAGGCGCGGCTCTGTAATCTGTCTTTGGCATAGGCTAGCGCATTTTGATAGGCAATCTCAGAGACACCCAGCCCTTGCACGCCAACCCCTAAACGCGCTTGGTTCATCATAGTAAACATGGCGCGCAGTCCTTGGTGTGGCTCGCCGACAAGCTCACCCAATGCGCCGTCAAATACCATCACACAAGTTGAGTTACCGTGAATGCCCATCTTATGTTCAAGGCCACTGGCATATAAAGTGTTCGGTGCGCCTAAACTACCCTCGTTATTGACTAACACTTTAGGTACGGCGAACAAAGATATGCCCTTCACGCCTTCAGGTGCATCGGGCAAACGGGCTAATACCAGGTGCACTATGTTATCGGTGAGTTGATGATCGCCTGAGGAGATAAAAATCTTCTCGCCAGTAATGGCAAAAACGCCTTCAGAAACGGGCACGGCTTTGGTGCGCAATAAGGCTAAATCGGTACCGGCGTGGGACTCGGTCAAGTTCATGGTGCCAGTCCATTCACCGCTGACCAGTTTGTTTAAATATTTTTGCTTAAGCGCATCACTGCCGTGGGCATGGATGGCGGCATAGGCGCCATGGGTCAAACCGGGATACATGGCAAAGGCCATATTAGTTGCCGTTTGCATTTCCGTTGCAAAAATCCCCACCACTTCGGGTAAACCTTGGCCGCCATATTCAGGATCGCAGGTCAGCGTTGGCCAGCCATTATCAACAAACTGCTGATAAGCGTTATCAAATCCTTCTGGCGTAATCACTTTGCCATCAACCAATTTACAGCCTTGCAGATCGCCCACACTATTGAGTGGTAACATCACTTCAGTACTAAAGTCGGCCATACCCTGCAGAATCGCATTAACTAAGTCGGGGTCTATTTCATCAAACCCTTTAAGTTTATCTTGCTGATAAATATGTAATAGCTCATCGAGGATAAATTGATAGTCGCGCAGCGGCGCTTGATAGACGGGCATAATTACTTTCCTTTTCTTGTTAGACTGCAACTCGACTCAGTGTACTGACCACCGTATTGCACGGTTCACCTTAGTGCTCTGACCACTTTAACCAAATCTGCTGAAAAAGAAAGCGTACCCTTATCCATCATTGGCATTTGTTTGCATAAACGAACAGCTAAACCGTAAATTGATCGCAACAAAGCCTTATGTTATTAAGGAAAACTTTGTAAGCTAACAGTCTGTTTTTCTGATACACCATCAGCGGTGAGGATTTTACAACCATGGGTTCTGTCACGACTAAAAAGCACGCCAACGGGCTCGATTATGTCGACGTGAATACGCCGTTATGTCATGCAAGAATTTTTTTACAAGGCGCGCAAATAGATTATTTTCAACCGGTAGGAAAACCACCCCTGTTATGGGTTTCATCTAAGGACGATTATCAACCCGGTAATGGGATCCGTGGCGGAGTGCCCATCTGCTGGCCTTGGTTTGGCATGAGTAATGAAGCAAACTTCCCCCAACACGGTTTCGCCCGTACCCGCATTTGGACGCTGGAATCGGTACAGATGCGCAATGAGTTAGTGGATTTACGTTTTGGCTTAACAATCAGTGAACAAGATAAAATCTATTGGCCGCACAACACTGAGGTCAGCGTATTATTCACCCTCGGCGACACCTTGAGTATCAGTCTTGTCAATACCAACTTAGGCGATGACATCGTCACGCTTACCCAAGCGCTGCACAGCTATTTCCCGATTGAGGATATCCACCAACTCAAAGCCAGTGGTTTTAGCGGAGCTAAATACATTGAATTTGCCAAGGGGCCTTATCTGCAAACCTCGGATGAAGTGCTATTTGATCGCGAAACGGATCGCGTCTATACCGATCTCGGCCCAGTACAGTTACTGCATACACCCCAAGGGATCATTGAAGTCAGCCGCGAAAACAGCCAATCAGCGGTATTATGGAACCCATGGATTGAAAAATCACAGCGCCTTGGTCGGTTCAATCCAGAGGATTATCTGACTATGGTCTGCTTAGAAGCGGCCAATGTATTAGATGATAAGGTCGTGCTCGCTCCAGGCGAAAGCCACCGTTTAGTGACGCACATTCGCTGGCAAGCGTAAATTTGTCGATAAGCGATGTTAAATACACCTGCCGTCGCAAATACCCACAAAAATGCCCTGTCGACTCGGACTGGGCATTTTTATCGCACTGAAAAAAGTGAAGCTTACTTTATCGGTTTTTCTAAGCGTGCCAACAAGCTAGAAGTATCCCAGCGCTGACCGCCCATGCCCTGCACTTCTGAGTAGAATTGATCAACCAAAGCAGTTAAAGGCAAGTGTGAACCATTGCGGCGGGCTTCTTCTAAGGCAATACCCAAGTCTTTGCGCATCCAATCGACAGCAAAACCGAAATCGTAACTCTGGCCCCACATGGTCTTGTAGCGATTTTCCATTTGCCAGCTTTGTGCCGCACCTTTGCTGATCACTTCAATCACTTTTTCACCATCGAGTCCGGCCTTGCGAGCAAATTGCAGCGCTTCAGCTAAACCTTGCACCACGCCCGCAATACAAATTTGGTTTACCATCTTAGTGAGCTGGCCTGCGCCGACATCCCCCAAACGCTCGGCGCAGCGGGCAAAAGCTTCAATAACCGGTTTAACACGCTCAAATACCGCTTCATCGCCACCAACCATCACAGTCAACGCGCCATTTTCGGCGCCCGCTTGACCGCCAGACACAGGCGCATCGAGGAAATTAATGCCCTTTTCTGCTAAGACGTTGGCAAGCTCACGAGCGACATCGGCCGAAGCCGTAGTATGATCAACCAACACTGCGCCCTGTTCCATCCCATGAATAACGCCCTCACAGCCTACTACCACTTCACGCAGGTCATTGTCATTGCCCACACAAGTAAACACAATATCTTGACCTTGAGCAGCCTCTCTGGGCGTTGGGCTACAACGCCCACCATAGGTGTCGACCCAAGTCTGCGCCTTGGCAAAAGTGCGGTTATAAACGGTGACCTCATGGCCATTGTTCAGTAAATGCCTCGCCATGGGATATCCCATGACACCTAAACCAATAAATGCGACTTTTGCCATGAGCGGATCCTTAAATAAATAAAATGAATCGATTCAAAATAGTGCCCGCAGTTTAACATTCATTAACCCTAACGTCAGGGTGAAATCGGAGCGTGTCATAAACGCACTTTTCGCTATAAACAACAAAGGCGCTCGCAGCGCCGTTGAATAATCCAATCTAATCACACTCTCTTTATTTCGCTACAAGTGCTTCCATTTCCGCACCAATTCTTTTACGTATTTCCATCAAGCGCAGTGCAGAATCCCGCAAATGAATATCATGTACCGTCTGTGGTCGCCACTCAGGCACCGGGGTGGGTAGACCATCTTCATCAACCGCCACCATGATAACAATACAATGAGTGGTCAGATAACGTTCAGAAACTTTAGGGTCCCCAGCTCGCACATCAATACCGATATGCATAGAGGTCTTACCCGTATAAATCACTTTTGCGCTGACTTCAACGATATTACCCACTAAAATAGGTTGTACAAAACGAATGCCACCCGCATAAGCAGTAATACAATATTTACCGCTCCAACCTGCAGCACAGGCATAAGCCGCAAGGTCAATCCACTTCATTACAGCGCCACCGTGGACTTTGCCACCAAAATTTACATCTGCAGGCTCTGCCAAAAACCTCAGGGTACTTTGTCTATCAATACCAGCCATATAACCTCAACTTATTCAGCCATTATGGCTCAATATTTTCGTGCAATAGACTGAGTTTACGATAGAAAGCCCTCTTAGCGTAAAAATACTTACGATTAACCTTGCCAAACAATTTGATTTAACCAAAGTGAACAATAAGCATGCAGTTATAAAGTCAAATCCATCATAAATAACTCGTAAAATAACGGCGTTCAACTCACAAGAACAATAAATTTGACCCATAAAAAATGCGCACTCAGGCGCATTTTTTCACTGTTTTTTACACCATAAATGCGTGTTTTAAACTTTCTTGAACAATAATGAACCGTTAGTGCCGCCAAACCCGAAAGAATTACACAGAGCGTAATCCATCTTCACATCACGGGCGGTATGGGCGACAAAGTCCAAATCACACCCTTCATCTGGATTATCTAAGTTAATGGTTGGCGGTACGGCTTGGTCGCGCAGTGCTAATAACGTAAAAATCGCCTCTACCGCACCTGCAGCGCCTAATAGATGACCCGTCATCGATTTAGTCGAGCTCACCAGCACTTTATAAGCGTGGTCACCAAACACCGACTTAACCGCCGCGGCTTCCGCTTTATCCCCAGCTGGCGTCGAAGTACCATGGGCATTGATGTAACCAATTTGCTCCAATGATAATTTGGCGTCATTAATTGCGTTAACCATCGCTGCTGCCGCGCCTGCTCCGTCGCTTGGAGGCGATGTCATATGGAACGCATCACCGCTCATGCCAAAACCGACTAACTCACCGTAAATGGTCGCACCGCGGGCTTTAGCATGCTCATACTCTTCCATGACTATCACACCCGCGCCATCACCGATCACAAAACCATCACGGTCTTTATCCCATGGACGGCTTGCCGCAGTAGGATCTGCATTTCGTGTCGATAATGCTTTCGCTGCACCAAAACCTGCCACGCCTAAAGGTGATGTCACATCCTCAGCACCGCCCGCAACCATCACATCAGCATCGCCATAGGCGATAGTACGCGCCGCAAAACCGATATTATGCACGCCCGTAGTACAAGCTGTGGTCACCGCAAAATTGGGGCCTTTCATGCCAAACATGATCGACAAGTGGCCTGAAATCATATTGATGATGGTGCTGGGTACGAAGAACGGCGAAACCTTACGCGGGCCACCCTTCATCAAGGCGCTGTGCCCTTGTTCAATCAACCACATACCGCCCATACCGGCACCAATAGCTGTACCAACACGGCCTGGATTTTCTTTGCTCATATCCAGACCTGAGTCTTGGATAGCTTGGATGCCAGCCGCCATACCATATTGAATAAAGAGATCCATCTTGCGGGCGTCTTTTTTCGTGAGGTATTGCTCAACATCAAAATCTTTTACTGAACCACTGAAACGAGTGGTAAATTCACTGGCATCAAA
>JBOFUF010000054.1:0-1887 GCA_051652445.1 Shewanella sp. | reverse complement strand
CGAACGGCAAGATCGGCAAATGGCTCAATATCAGATAGCTCTATGATAGAACCTAAGTTCAGTGATGACAGCGTACAAAGGGCGATTTCACCATCAGGATCATCAATGTTGTTCAAGGGCTTAGTCGGCAGGGCGATTTCAAGACACAGGTTAGACTGTCTGATCGGCGCGACTTTTGAATCGAACGGGCTGTGCGTGTTGCAGTGATCGACGTTTTGAATGTAGATACGACCCGTTGAGGCGCGCTCTTGCATCATCAGTGAAAACAGCTCAACGGCTTTTATACTTTTCTTACGAATGCTGCTGTCTTGCTCATACTGCAGATATAAACGCTCAAACTCGTGTTGATCTTCAAAGAAAGCATCGTACAAGCCCGGTACGTCAGATGGGCTAAATAAACTGATGTTTTCGCCTTTGATCAGACGTTGATACATGAGTTTATTTAGCTGCACACCGTAATCTAAATGACGGATACGGTTGTCTTCGACGCCGCGGTTATTTTTCAATACCAGCAGAGATTCGACTTCTAAGTGCCAAATAGGGTAGAACAGGGTTGCTGCACCGCCACGCACGCCGCCTTGAGAACACGACTTCACTGCGGTTTGGAAATACTTATAAAAAGGTAAACAACCTGTGTGGAAGGCTTCGCCACCACGGATTGGGCTACCTAAGGCGCGGATACGCCCCGCGTTAATGCCAATCCCCGCACGTTGGCTGACGTATTTCACGATAGATGACGCGGTCGCGTTGATGGAATCTAAGCTGTCCCCACATTCGATCAGTACGCAAGAGCTAAACTGACGCGTTGGGGTGCGCACACCGGCCATAATTGGCGTTGGCAGCGACAGTTTAAAGGTTGATACCGCGTCATAAAACTTTTTAACGTATTGCAGGCGCGTCTCTTTTGGATAACGGGCGAACAAGCAAGCCGCGACCAAAATGTACAGAAACTGGGCGCTCTCGTAAATTTCGTGAGTCACACGGTTTTGAACTAAATATTTGCCTTCAAGCTGTTTAACGGCCGCGTAGGAAAAGTCCATATCACGCCAGTGGTCGATATAGGTATCCATCACATCCAGCTCTTCGCGGGTGTAATCTTTTAAAATATGTTGATCGTATTTACCTAGCTCAACCAACTTAGTCACGTGAGCATAAAGTGCGGGCGGCTCGAACTTACCGAAGGCTTTCTTACGCAAATGAAACACCGCTAAACGGGCGGCGAGGAATTGATAGTCAGGTGATTCTGGAGAAATTAAATCCGCGGCAGCTTTGATAATGGTTTCATGAATCGCTTCGGTTGGGATGCCATCGAAAAACTGTAAGTGCGAGCGAAGTTCAACTTCCGAAACAGAAACGTTTTTTAATCCCTTGGCTGCCCAAGTGATTACGCGGTGGATTTTTTCGAGATCGATATTCTCACGATCGCCACAGCGTTTTGTGACTGTCATAGTGCTATTCATTTGGAGATAGGCCTTGGTTCTTATTTGTATTTAGGTGAGTAAAATCACCGTCAGTATCCTTGTAAAACAATCAGTATTCCTCCCTTAACTGCTATTGACGGGGTAAAAAAGTGTCAATTAAGCGGCGAGTGTCTAGTGTGTCTGATTGTTACCTATACACAAGATATGGTGTTTTAAATGTTCTGGGATACAAGATAGTGAGGTTTGCCCCTATTTGCAAGTCTGAATTCAGGGGACATCTTGTGGATAACGTGAGGATAAAATTTTTCGTTAGTAATGACTAACCTTGAAGCTCCATTTCAGGTTAGCGTGTCATACTTATCAGGCTTTTTTGTCGATATTTTGTATAGATCGCGATCGCGCACAAGTGCCGAACTTTTATCCGCTGTTGATGGGGATCTTTTTTAGGCGAATGCTTCCATTAAGC
>JBOFUF010000053.1:0-6910 GCA_051652445.1 Shewanella sp. | reverse complement strand
AATAACGATAGGCTGCAATGAGTCAGTCGATACTGGGGTGAGTGGGTACGATAGTGTATGGATTGTTTTGTCTAGTCAATTGATTTGTAAAGATTTGTAAGTATTTAGTTGGGTGCAGCACAAACTAGCAGAGGATATTACTGCTCGTTTGTGCGACCGGTTATGGCATGATTTAAATTGAATACCGCATGTGCATACTTAACTGCGTGGCTCCACATTAATGTTAGGCTCAGGCACTTGTACAGTATCCTCGACTTAAACTGTATTTTTTTCTGATTCTTGTAATAGCTCATGGATTACATGGTCTACAAAACCTGCACCAGCGGCTTCGTACAGGTTATACACACTGTGCACCCCCGATTGCCTTAGGGCTGCAGCGTCTTCACTATACTGCACAATTGCACTGATCTTGCCTTGGTAATCGAGTTTCTTCAACTGCTCCACGGCAAACATATTACCTGCATGGTGTGGCATGGCTAACAGTACGAGTTCGAGATTTGGGGCCCTGTCGAGTTTTTCCCAAAAGTCGGTATCCGAGGCGTCACCTTGGACGACATTGCGGCTTTTGGTTTTATGTAAATCGACTAAGTCTTGCTTGTGCTCAATGCCCAAAATTTCCCCGTCAAATTGCTGCCTAAGCTCATCATAAGCGCCACTGCCAATGCGTCCCATGCCTAAAATCAAAAATCGCGGATTACCAATGGCTATGGGTCTATCTTCTGGATGTAAAGGCCGTTTTTCGAATTTCACTAAACGCTTCTGAAATCGTTGGTAAATATTACCCACAGTGGCGTTAAGTGGCGCAGCGAGTAGAAAGCTAAAGCTCAATGCGACGGCAATGATCCCGAGCCATTGTGGTGGCAACCAACCTTTGCTGGTTGCGACCGCAGCCACAATTAAACCGAACTCACTGAAGTTACCTAGGTTGAATGAGCCCAACATCGCGGTACGTGACCGCAGCTTAAAACGGGTAAGAATGTAAACGAATAGAAGGATTTTAAGCGGGATTAACAGTACTAACAGCGCTGAGAGCACGATATCCGACATTGTGGGTAAGCCATTGAGGCCAATGGTTAAGAAAAAAGCAACCAGGAAAAGCTCTTTAAAATAGAACAGGGATTTTGCTAGTTCTGAGGATTTTTTGTGGCCCGCTAACAAAATACCGATAATCAGTGCGCCGAGATCGGGTTTTAAGCCAACCACTTCAAATAGCCAAGCACCCACAACGAGCGCCATCACTAGGCCAAAAAGCACTAACAGTTCACCGTGGCCCACACGGTCGAAGACTTTATAGATGAGCGGTTTTGCCAGTGGCAGTAACAGCAAGGCAAAGGCCCATACGGAAGGGATGTCACCCTTGGAAATGGTTAAAAATAGTACCGCAAAAATATCCTGCATAATCAGGATGCCGATGGCAACGCGGCCATAAAGCGATTGGATATCGCCTTTATCTTCTAGCACTTTGACCGCAAAAACGGTACTAGAGAAGCTTAACGCGAAGGCGATTAAGGTCAGTTGCTCTAGACTCAGGCTGGTTAGCTGGCTTAACCCCAGTAAACCTAATAGCTTGAGAATAGGGATAAAAATGACCATTGAGATGACCAAGTGTATACTCGAGCCCGCCCACACTTCGGCTTTAAATAAGCTGCGGATATCCAGTTTTAAACCAATAGCGAACAGCAGTAAGATAATCCCAAGATTTGCCAGTTCTTGCAGTAATGGCAAGCTGTCTTTCTCTATCCCGAAGACGAATAGCACAAAGCCTGCCACTAGGTAGCCAATAAGCGGTGGTAAACCTATCCGGCTGACAAGCATGCCGCAGACAAGAGTAATGATTAAGATGGCAGGTTCCATAATATTCCAATTTTTATAACGCACAATATGAATGGATTGTATAAGAATTTGAGGGTATATGGTTATAAAAAACGGACTTTTAATTACAAAAGTCCGTTATTTTATGATCAAACTTCTCTCTACGGGGGAGGATTTCCGCTGTGATTGTGACTATTTCAATAGATGATCTAAATGACTCGCAAAGTCTTTGGGGCCCATAAAACCGGTCACCCGTAAATCTTCCCTTTGTGTACCTTGCTCGTTAAACATTAACAGTGTGGGTAAACCAAGCACATGGTATTTTTCGAGTAATGCAATATCCACTTTGTCATTTTTAGTCACATCGGCTTGCAGCAGCACGATTTTGTTCATCCGAGCTAAAACGTCAGCATCTTTAAAGGTGATCGCTTCGAACTCTTTACAGGCCACACACCAATCGGCATACAGATCCAGCATTACCGGTTTACCTTGAGCGGTCGCGGCGGCGATTTCATGCTCAAGATCGTCAATCGATTTAATGCGTTTAAAGCCATGGGCTTCTTCTGTTGTGGCAGTGCCTACAGGTGTGGAATTAACACCCAAGTGACCCATTACAGCCTGGAACCCGTAAGAGAAACTCGCCAGTAGCGCCAGAGTTAATAACACTGAACGGACTGTTTGTTTCCAGTTAAAATTACTGAGTTTGTTTTGATGCATCAAATAGCCAGTTATGCTCACGCCCCACAGCGACCAAAGTACATCAGCGACTACGCCTGTCCAAAGACGGCTGAGCATGATGATAGACACCGCGATGAGCAGGAAGCCAAAAATGGTTTTGATGATATCCATCCAAGCGCCAGCGCGTGGTAACAACTTACCGCCAGAGGTACCAATAATCAGTAAAGGTACACCCATGCCCATGCTAAGTACGTATAGAGCTAAGAAACCTTGGAGTAAATCACCTGTTTGGGCGACATAAACCAGTGCGCCGGACAATGGCGCGGTAGTACAAGGTGAAGCCACTAAACCTGAAATCACGCCCATCAAAAACACGCCAACCAAATTGCCGCCCTTTTGATTGTTGGACACTGAGTTCATTTTTTGCTGCCAGCTTGATGGCAATTTCAAATCATAGAGGCCAAACATTGATAAACTGAGCACAAAGAACAGAATGGCCAGTCCCACTAACACCGCAGGATGTTGCAGTGCCGCTTGGTATTTCATCCCTGCCGATGCGACCACTAAACCTAAGAGAGAGTAAGTGATCGCCATGCCTTGAACATAAGCCATTGACAGGGTAAAAGCTTTAGCGGTTGAGAGTTTTTGCCCTTGGCCGACAATAATGCCGGATAAGATCGGGTACATAGGGAAAACACAGGGCGTTAGCGCTAAGCCAATCCCTAAGCCAAAGAAAATCACTAACGTCCAAATTAAACTGTCACTTGTGAGCATTTGGCTAAGGGAATCTTGCTGAGTTAGCGGCTTGGTCGTTGCGGCATTGGCTGCGGTTTCTGCCAAGCTTAGCGGTAGATCATTTGCGCTTACCGTGTCAGCGTTGACTAACTCGCCAGCATTTGGCGCAACCGCTTTTAGGCTGACGTCATGTGTGGTGGGCGGGTAGCACAATTTACCCTCAGCACAGCCCATAAAAGTAACACTTAAGGTTGCATTTTCATTGGCTTGTTTTAGCCCTATAGGAATATCAATATAGGTTTCATAAACCTGTTGCTCCCCAAAATACTCATCGTTATGGACTTTACCCGGAGGAAGGCTAATTGTGCCCAGTTCGGCGCCATTAACGCTAAATTTAAGTTTGTCGCGGTACATATAGTAGCCGTCAGCAATGACCCAATTGAGCTTGACCTGATTACCCTCTTGCTTGGCATCGAAGGCAAAAGCCTGATCGACAGGCATTAATTCAGGTTCGCTTTTTAAAAAGCTAAAGCTATTTGCAGCGGCATCTAGGCTGTGGGTTAAGGGTACAAAGAGCAATAAAGAGGTAAAGATGAGGCTAAGTAGTTTTTTCATGGCAGAGTGTTATCTTTTATCCAATCTAAGTAGGCTGGTAGCCCGTGGGTTACTGGCACAACAATCATTTCGGGTGCTAACCACTAAATATTGATGCTGCATGATGTAAGCTATCGTCTCTTAATAATCTTAAAGTTCGCTTAAGCCAACTCCGTTAAGCTACTTTACGTGTTTTAATGGTCTGATACATTAGTGCGTTCGCAAAAGGGTGATCTCAATAGCAGTTGTTTTAGTCGCTTCTATCTTGTCGTGCTTATTCTGACTTGAATTAAGACCGGATAACCCCCATTTAGTTTACAGAGATAGTCAGATAAATCTGAGGTCGGTATGTTTTTCATTATTTTTTTACTTTTTGTGCTGATCCCGATAATGGAGCTGTCGGTGCTGATCAGTGTCGGTGAAGTATTCGGCACGTGGACGACCCTAGGTTTAGTGTTATTTACCGCAGTAGTCGGGGTTTCGTTAGTTCGTAGCCAAGGCTTAAGCACATTAATGCAAGTGCAGCAAAAACTTGCCCGCGGTGAAGCGCCGGGACAAGAAATCGTCGAAGGCATGATGTTGGCCATGGCGGGCATCTTACTGCTGTTCCCCGGTTTTGTGACGGATGTCTTTGGTCTGTTATTACTGACGCCCTTCACCCGCCGACCCATTGCTGCCTTGCTGTTTAAGCGAATGCAGTTACGGGGTGTCGCGGGTTTACAGGGCACAATGCACAGTGGCTTTCATCCGGGTCAGGGCCCCTTTGGCTCTCAGGCGCAGGATCCATTTGGTCAAGCGCCATTTGATGATAGCGCTAAAAAAGACGGTAATGTGTTTGAGGGGGACTTTGAGCATAAAGTCGATCCGAGCGACATAACACCTGTCAGCCAGCAGCTTACGGATAAAGTGCAAGATAAAGATGCTAAAATGTAGTCTTTTATTGAATGAATCCATTTGATTAGCGCGTCTGCGGGAAGCGTTTTGGGGTAAAAAGTGCATCAAGTGACCTGAAGATACCCGCTCAGTTAGTGCCCCTATTACCTGAAATCCAGCCCCACCAAGGTGAGCGCTTCTTAGCCTTTCCATCAAGACATTACGTGAGTTTAGCCAGTCGGCGTTTTATCGACGACATCATGCAAGAGTGAGTGCCAAATGGGGGGACAGACCAATATGAGTGAGCACGGTCTACGTCGGTGCTGCAAAACCTCTACCGAAGCTTTTGGCGATGATATTTTGCGCTTTCCAGCTAACAAATAAGACTAATGTTAGACTCGGTTAGCGCCGCTAATGATTTATTGTCGGCTCACAGATCCGCTGCGCCAGACAGTAACAGGCGATTCCCATCACTATATTTGTCACCGGCAATGCCAGTAGTAAGCCCTTCACATCACCGATATAGGATCCTAACGCCGCTAATGGCAGCATCAGCAGTACTAAGCGGCACAGATTGATGACTAATGAACTCATCGGCCTGTGGTAGGCATTGAGCGAAGTCGCGACAATAATCACTATGCCCAAAGGTCCGTAAGCGCAGGGCAACACTAAGATATAAAAACTCAGCCACTCGATAACCTGCGGATCGGTACTAAATAAATGCGCAATAGGCTCGGCTAAAAATATCAGTGGGATATAGAGTAAGGTTTGGAAAATTAAAATAAATTTCAGTGAAAACAACAGTGCGTCTTTGGCTCTTTGCTGCTGTCCAGCGCCTAAATTCTGTGCGATAAAGGGCATTAAACTGGACGACAGTGCCATCACCACGATTAACAACACTGACTCTAAGCGAGTGCCGGCGCCAAAGGCTGCCACGGCACTGTGATCCATATGTGCCAGCATCGCCATAATAATGGCATTGGCCACCGGATTGATTAAATTCATCAAGGCAGCAGGTTGGGCAATATGGGCTAATTTGCTCCAATTCTCGCGCATTCTATCCATGTCGAACGCTGTCCACTCGAGCATTTTTCGTCTGACAACCAACAAATATCCCGATAAAGATAAAGCTACAAGCCAAGCAAGCAGAGTCGCAATAGCCGCGCCTTGGATTTCTAAGCGTGGAAATGGCCCAATACCAAAAATGAGTAAAGGATCGAGGATAAGATTAATGATTGCCGCCAGCGCCATGATCATAGCGGGCGAGCGAGTGTCACCCGTTGAACGTAACCCCTGATTGCCCACCATCAGCAACACCAGCAGCGGCGCACCGATATACCAGTAAATCATATAGTCGTGGATCAGCGGCAAGCTGTCATCGTTTGCCCCGAGTAAGCGAAACAGGGGCGTAATAAAAATGCTACCTAGAGCGGCTAGACTGGCGATCAAGCCAAAGGTGAGCAATAAGGCATCATGCAAGAATACTTTGGCCTTGTGGGCATTACCTGAACCGATAAGTCGACCTAAATGGGTCGAGACTCCCGCGCCAATGCCAATGGCGATGCTAGAGATCACTAACGTTACTGGAAAGGTAAAACTGATGGCGGCTAAGGCTTCGGTGCCCAATTGGCTGATAAAAAAAGTGTCAGCGAGGCTAAAACCTAGAATGGTCATAATGCCAATTAAGTTGGGGAGGCTCATGTTGAGCAGTACACGACCAATTGGCGCACTGAGCAGCCCGTGTCTGTCTTTCATGGGGAATAGAGTGCCTTGTTAGCGAGCTAAGTCGGAATTCTAGCAGGATTGTGGCCACTTGAAAAAAACGGCATCAAAAAAATGAAGTTTATTTTGTAAATGCCCTTGGATCTCGCCACGGTTAGCCCCATATCTCAAACAACAAAAGAACAGGCTGACCGGCTTGTTTTTTAAACACAAATAGGCTCGATTGTAGGGCATCAAATCATTAGGAGAGTTCATAGATGAATATTCGTCCATTACATGACCGCGTAATCGTTAAGCGTTTAGAAGTTGAATCAACCTCAGCCGGTGGCATCGTCCTGACGGGTAGCGCCGCTGAAAAATCAACTCGCGGTGAAATTCTTGCTGTGGGCAATGGCCGTATTTTAGAAAATGGCACAGTTAAGCCACTGGATGTCAAAGTGGGTGACGTGGTGATCTTCAACGAAGGTTACGGCGTTAAGAAAGAAAAAATCGACGG
>JBOFUF010000052.1:0-4870 GCA_051652445.1 Shewanella sp. | reverse complement strand
TTGGCTTCTCTTGGTGGGGACTGCTTCATCTAAGTGATTGGAGTTTATCACCCTACGCGCAACTGTTAGATATCAGCCCGCAATTGCCCGCCCATTGGTTAGCGCTTTCAGATACGGTATTAGCCTTAGGGGTATCTGTTTTTGTTGGTGGTGTATTATGGCGCTATATACCTAAAAATAAATACTATATTGCTTGGTTAAGCACATTGAGTTTGCTGTTTATTCCTGCATTACTCTTTTTTATAACCTCGTGGTCACCCGTGCAAACCAATCGTTGGGCTATGCATTTACTCGATGTCGGCCAAGGTTTAGCGGTGGTAATTGAAAAGGATGGCCGCGGGCTGATCTATGATACTGGCGCAGCCTTTGGGGACGACTTTAGTTATGCAGCGCGCGTAATACTGCCTTTCTTGAAAGCTAAAGGTATCCAAGAGATTGATTATATTATTATCAGTCATAGTGATAATGATCATGCTGGCGGTGCCGCCGTTTTAATGCACGCTTATCCTAAGTCATGGGTGATCACTGATATGGCAGGGTTTGGCGGACAAGATTGCCGGCCAAGAGTCATTCAATGGCAAGGGCTGAGTTTGAATTTACTCTCACCGTCTCAAGTACTCACGGGTAATAATGGTTCTTGTGTTATCCGCATTAATGATGATTGGCAAAGTTTATTGCTCACGGGTGATATTGAGAAGCAAACCGAAATGTCGCTATTAAGTCGTGCTCTAAGTGGAGAATATACATTACAAAGTGAAGTGCTTGTTGCACCTCACCATGGCAGTAAAACCTCGTCAACAGCAGCCTTTATCGATGCTGTGGCCCCTAAATTAGTCTTGTTTCCTGCAGGTTTTGCTAATCGCTGGGGTTTTCCAATACCCACAGTGGTTGAGCGTTATCAGCAACGAGACATTACTCACCTGACCACAGGGATAGAAGGGCAGATTAGTGTAATCTTTCAGCAGTCTGAACGTGAGGTAAAGACCTATCGTGGTGATTTAGCGCCATTTTGGTACAACTCTCTGTTTAGATTTGGTGACTTGATTAATCCAGAGTAGAATGCCTACTTTGCCATAATTTAGTGTTATCAATGACAACATCTCCTAAAGACGAAATGTGGACAGTTTTCAAACGATTACTGGGCTATATAAAACAGATGAAAGGCATGTTTATGCTTTCAGTTGCGGGATTAATTATTTATGGTCTCGTCGATGCTGCCTTTATCGCTTTCATCGGTCCCTTTATTGACAAGGGCTTTTCCGGCGGCGCACCTACTGCCATCACGAACGGTATCGCTTTACCAACCAGTAAAGGTTTCCACGCAAACAACGATGTGCTGATGATGGCACCGCTGGTCGTTATCGTGATGTTTTCGCTGCGCGGGTTTGCTAACTTTGTTTCAACCTACAGCATTTCATATATGAGTGCGCGCTTGATCATGGACATGCGCCAGCAAGTATTTGAGCATTATTTGAGCCTGCCAGTAAGTTACATGGACAAGGAAAATACCGGAAACTTGATTTCTAAAGTCACCTTCGATACCGAACAAATTGCTCGAGCATCCGGGAGTGCGCTGATTTCTATCGTCCGCGACAGTGTAACAGTGCTTGGTATGATGGCACTGATGTTCTATAACTCTTGGAAGTTATCTCTGTGTATTCTGGTGATAGGTCCTATCATGGGCATGGTCATCGCGGTGGTCAGTCGTCGTTTCCGTAAAGTATCAAAGCAAATTCAAACTGCCATGGGCGGAGTGAGTGCGACGACGGAGCAAATGATTAAGGGCCATAAAAATGTATTGGCCTTTGGTGGACAGGAAACAGAAGCAAGCCGTTTTGCTAAAGTAAACGATCAAAACCGCCATCAAAATATGAAGTTAGCTGTGGCACAGGCTGTTAGCCAGCCTTTGATCATGATTATCGGCTCATTCGCTTTAGCTTTTGTGCTTTATGCGGCGAGTCTAGACAGCATGAAAGCCGATCTTACCGCTGGTACCTTTGCGACCATTTTAGGCGCGATGATGGCCATGTTACAGCCAATCAAAAACTTAACTCGAGTGAACGCTGAATTCCAACGCGGTATCGCGGCTTGTACCACAGTGTTTGAATTACTGGATACGCAGCCAGAGTCCGACACGGGCACTTATACCGTTGAGCGCGCTAAGGGGCATCTTCGTTTCGATAACGTCTGTTTTAGCTATGATAGCCAAGAGCGTCGCGCACTTGAGCATGTCGATTTTGAAGTCAAATCGGGGCAAACCTTAGCCTTAGTGGGACGTTCTGGCTCAGGAAAGTCGACGATTGCGAGTTTAGTCACCCGTTTTTATGCCGGTCTCGAATCCGGTGATATTCTGCTTGATGACGTCAGTATCTACGATTACTCGCTAAAATCGCTGCGCAATCAAGTGGCATTGGTATCACAACAGGTGACCTTGTTTAATGACACGATAGCCAATAACATCGCTTACGCTTATCCTGGTGAAGCCACTCGTGAGCAGATCATCGAAGCGGCGACTTTGGCCTATGCGATGGAGTTTATTGATCAACTGCCGCAAGGTCTTGATACCCAAGTGGGTGAGAATGGTGTGTTATTGTCCGGTGGCCAAAGACAGCGGATCGCAATTGCTCGCGCTATGTTGCGTGATGCGCCTGTGTTGATCCTAGATGAAGCGACTTCAGCACTGGATACTGAGTCAGAAAAAGCCATTCAAAAAGGCTTAGATAATCTTAGACAAAACCGTACATCAGTAGTGATCGCTCACAGATTGTCGACTATCGAGAGTGCCGATCAGATTTTAGTCGTGGATCAGGGGCGTATTGTTGAGTGTGGTACGCACCAATCGCTATTGGAATTAAATGGCATGTACGCCAAATTGTACCAAATGCAATTTGGAAGCTAGATGCAGATCTTAGTGAATAAAATATGGTATCAGGGCCATCCATTGCGATGGCTCCTATTACCGTTGTCCGGACTATTTGCGCTGATTACTTATGTGCGCCGCGCCCTATTTCGCCTCGGGATCACCTCACAAACGTCAATGCCTGTGCCAGTCATCGTGGTGGGTAATATTACCGTGGGTGGGAGCGGTAAAACACCCACTGTGATTTATTTGATCGAATTACTGCGCCAGCATGGGTTTAAACCCGGTGTGATCAGTCGTGGTTACGGTGTTGATATTAAAGGCGTTAAAACAGTTAGCTTAGGTGCGAGTGCGGCTGAGGTGGGTGATGAGCCAGCCATGATAATGGCACGTACCCAAGTGCCGATGGTGGTCGGCGTTAAACGCGTCGATGCGGCCAATGCACTCATTACCGAGTTTGATGTCGATGTTATCATCTGCGACGATGGCTTACAGCACTATGCACTGGCGCGTGATATTGAGCTGGTCGTCATTGATGGTCAGCGAGGTTTAGGCAACGGGTTGCTATTGCCTGCAGGCCCACTGCGTGAAGGCGCATGGCGTCTCGATAGTGTGGATTTTATCGTCAGTAATGGCGGCCCAGCGGCAAAAGGGCAGTTCGAAATGCAACTGGTTCCTACGCAAGTGATACCTGTTAAACCTGATGTGACGTCTGGTGAATATACTTTCGATAAATCTCAGCCGCTCGTTGCAATGGCAGGCATAGGTAATCCAGCGCGTTTTTTTGAATCGCTGTACGCTCAAGGCTATCAACTGGCCTTCTGCCATGGTTTTGATGACCATCAGGCCTACGATAAAACCCAGTTAGGTGATTTAGCGAAGAACTTGCCACTGTTGATGACTGAAAAAGATGCGGTTAAATGTCGCGATTTTGCACAAGAAAACTGGTGGTATTTGGCCGTCGATGCCAAGCTATCGCCACAATTTGATCAACAGCTACTCGCACGTCTTCGTGAAGTGGCTGCAGCTAAATAAGGAAACTTTCATGGCATTCGATAAAAAATTGTTAGATATAGTGGCTTGCCCAGTGTGTAAGGGAAAACTTGAGTATGATAAATCGGCGCAGCAGTTGATTTGTAAGGCGGATAGGCTGGCCTATCCGATCACTGAAGGTATTCCTGTGTTACTTGAAAATCGTGCAGTACCACTGGCTGAAACTGTGTAGAGTCGTACCGATGCGCGTATGGTTAAATACGCGCATGTTTATGTTTTTATTTTCTTTTAAATTTTGGTTTTAGCTATCTTTAATCTGATTTTTGATCTGTTCTGATACCGTATTGGGTTGTTGCTTAACAATGGTTAATAGCTCACAAATTTTTGTTTATCGGCTTCGGTCGCCCCTTCTTGGCATTCTCCTCGGATCTCGCCTCGTCCTGGCTCGATAATGCGGCTTAATTCAATATAGCCTTCGCGACAATAACCTGTCATTTCAAGGGTCTTGGTTAAGCCTAATTCTACTTGGCGCTCCCATACCGCGATTAAATCCTGTAAGTCTTGCATCGCACGCTGTTGTTCACGAAGATCTTGCATATTACGTATGCGTGCTTCGTGTGGGAAAGGACGGTCTACGTCGTCCATTGTCGACTTTTCATCGACCAGATGCGCTTTGTAGCTAAAGAGTTTAAGGCCATCGTTTTTAATATCAGTGGTTAACTTATCCCGTAATTTCCCCGCGAGTTCACTTGGATCTATTGGGGCACTGCTGCAGGCGATAAGCGAGAAAAAACTTAAAATGGCAAGGCTGAGGTATTGAAGCGGCATAATCAAATTTAACTCTGAAGTTATTAACTGACAGAAGAATACCTTAATATGATCCTAAAGTTCATCGATTTATCGCATTTTCATGGACGGATAGTCAGTCTAAAGGTGTAATGGATTCAGGGAGATGATGTGGTTGTGGTCTACGACGGATTAGGATAGGAATGTACTCGTTAATGCTCATCACTTTGA
>JBOFUF010000051.1:0-10193 GCA_051652445.1 Shewanella sp. | reverse complement strand
CGTAACGCCGTTATCAGCGACCAACGCCAAGCCTATTGGGTGTGTACTCTGATTGAAGAGTCCGAAGTGCTCGAATGCCAAGCCGCCGAAGACACCGCCCAAGAGCTGCGCCTCGCCCTACCCGAACTCAATATCGGCCTAGTGCATGGCAGATTAAAGAGCGCGGAGAAACAACAAATCATGGCGGATTTTAAGGCGGGCGTTATTCAGCTACTGGTCGCGACAACCGTGATTGAAGTGGGCGTTGATGTGCCCAATGCCAGCCTAATGATCATTGAAAACCCTGAACGTTTAGGCTTAGCGCAACTTCACCAATTGCGGGGGCGGGTCGGTCGAGGCGCCATTGCAAGTCATTGTGTGTTACTCTATAAGCCGCCGCTGAGCCATACTGCGACTCAAAGACTGAGCGTACTCAGGCAAAGCAATGATGGTTTCATCATAGCGCAGAAAGATTTAGAAATTCGTGGCCCGGGTGAAGTGCTGGGCACTAAACAAACCGGACTTGCCGAGCTGAAAATTGCCGATCTGGTGCGCGATCAAGCGTTGATCCCACACATTCAAAAATTAGCGAGTCATGTAATGACGCAGGCCCCCGAACAGGTCGATGCCATTATTTTTCGCTGGCTCGGGCACAGGCAACACTATGTGCAGGCTTAAGCGCTGAATTTAACGGCGGGCAATATTAACCAAGTTACCTTGACACTCAAGCGAAGGATGTAAAATGCAAGTTAATCAAGATGATAGAGTAACCCCTCAAGAGGTATCTTCTAGTAGTAATCGCTTTGCGTTTTTTGCGATAGTGCTTGTCGTGCTCCTTTCTGCTGGAGGATATTATTACTACAGCGAAGATTCTGACTCACTAAAACTCATCCCTAACGCGCCAATTGTACTGCCTGAAACACCGCCATCTGAGCCGATGACGCTCGGCAGTGCGCCAGAGCTAGAAACCACAGAGGTGACACCCACCGCCACTGAAACCACTGCGGTGACAGAGCCTGACGTTATCGTAGAACCTGTGCCTGCGCTGGCTGAGAGTGATGGATTTGCGCAACAAAAGGCCCTCGCTATTATCAATAACAATGTGCTTGGTTCTTTATTGGTGCAGCAAGATCTCATTCGCCAATTTGTGGTGTTTGTAGATAACCTAGCTCAAGGCGAATTAACTCGTAAAGTCAGCCCACTCAAAGGCCCAGAGAAGCTGTTTTCTGTCTCAGAAATCACCAACAAAGTGTATTTAAATCCTGAGGGCTTCCACAGATACGACGCTTATGTTGATTCGATTTCAAAAATGGATGAACGGAGCTTAATCGTCACTTATAAGCAACTGACGCCCATGCTAGAAGAAGCCTTTGCCGAACTCGGTTACAGCAACGTCAAATTCAACGACAAAATGCTGCAAGCGATTAACGTACTGCTTGCGGCGCCGATCATTGAGGCTCCGATAGAACTGAGCTCAATTAGCGTTAACTATCGATTTGTTGACCCTGATTTAGAGGCACTACCCAGTGCACAAAAACTGTTGGTTCGTATGGGGCCTGAAAATACTCGTAAGCTGAAAGTCGCGCTACGTAAAATAGAGAATCAACTGTCGCAATAGGTTATTCCAATCAAGATAAAGGGCGCTCAATGCGCCTTTTATCCGTTTAAGCGGCGAGCGACAACGCCTACTCACTCAGATAGCCACTGCGACATGGTGATTCAATTTCAATCTGCAAACGACAAATAACAAATAACGACACTTACCGACATTTCGTTAACCCAAAATGCAAATGACTTCATAAAAACAAAGGTCATAGTGTAGAATAACCGCGCTACTGAGGTCATTTTTCCAACGCGTTTTATCCTCATTATGGTATGGCAGTCCATTAATGCTCTAACTTAGTTAGGGATAACTAAGACAGCTTAAATTTAGTGCCGAGGCAAAGTCGTGCAACTCACATTCAGCATTCTCTCTTGGGGCGCTTGGGCCCCCCAATATCAGCACCCTCACCATTGGCAAACTTGGTGCAAGAATTCGGCTGAACTCAATCTCGACACCCCGCAGCCTGATACAAGAGCGCCTGCACTGACGCACATTCCGGCCATGCAGCGCCGTCGCTTCAGTCGTTTAACTAAAATGATGTTAGAGGTGAGTTTTCAGTGTGCCATGCCCACTCACTGTCGATCTATTTTTGCCTCACGCCATGGCGAATTACACCGAACTATCGGGCTACTCGAAGACCTCATCGCCACACAGCCCTTATCTCCCTTAAGCTTTAGTCAATCGGTACACAACACTGCCAGTGGTATTTTTGGCATAGTGGCCGCCAATACCGCGCCTTCAACCTCAGTCGCCGCGGGCATAGAAACCCTGTCTCAAGCGATGGTTGAAGCCTTTGCTCAGTTGCATCAATCGCCAGAACCATTGCTATTGGTCTTCGGTGATGATCCTGTGCCACTGGTGTACGATGAGTTTACCCAAGAATATGAATTGCCTTTGGCTTTAGGATTTCAGCTCGCCCCATTTGATGCAGCCGCTTCGGCCAAGCTCACAGTAAGCCGGACCTCCACATCAACAATCTCCCCTCCTTTAACCTATGGCGCATTGATTCACGCCCTCGCGACAATGCAAGATATTTCTGGCGACTTATCCCAATGGCATTGGAAGCTAGAACATGTGTAATGCAACAACTCAACCCACTGAGAACGCTCAGCCCCCAAAAAAATTAACCCTTAACGCTGGCAATGCGTCGCCAGAGTGTTGCCGTGAAGGGTTAAATTATCTACCACGTTGGCTAGGCGGTGTGAGTTGTTATATCGCCTTTGGCTTAGGCGGCTTATTAAGCTCCTTGACCCTTCTACCTTTGCTGCGCTTTTGGCCAGGTACCGCTGAGGCGCGGATTATTCGGGTACAAAAGGCCGTACATTTTATGTTTAAAAGCTTTGTCACCATGCTCACTTGGGCAGGCGTGATTAAGCTCAGCAGCCACGATGCACAACAATTGCATGATGCCAGAGGCGTTATCGTTATCGCCAACCATCCCAGTTTAGTGGATGTGGTGGTATTGATAAGTCTCATGCCCAACGCAGGCTGCATAGTCAAACAAGCTTTATGGCGGAATCCATTTTTGCGTGGAGTGGTGTCCTGCGCGGGTTATATTCCCAACCGCGGCGCTGAATTAATGTTAGAAGATTGCCGCGAAGTACTCGCAAGAGGCACCAATTTAATTATCTTCCCCGAGGGCACGCGTACTGCGGCTGGTGCGACCATCAACCACTTTGCCCGCGGCGCCGCCAATATCGCCTTAAGGGCCGAAGCGGATATTTTACCTGTGGTACTCCGCACCAATGTGCGTGGTTTGACAAAGGAGCAACCTTGGTATGAAATCCCAAGGCAAACGATGGGAATGGCCGTTGAAATCGGCGCAACCGTTTCTTACCAGAAGTACCAAGCCCCTTTAGGTGAACATGCAAAAATGGCGCGGCAGCTGACGCGGGATCTTGAACACTATTATAAACAACAACTTGAAAGTGATTATGAACTTAAACAATGAAATAAAGCAGTTAATTATCGACTGCCTCGATCTTGAAGACGTTAGCATTGATGATATTGAAACCGATGCGCCGCTCTTTGGCGAAGGTCTAGGCCTAGATTCAATCGACGCCCTCGAGCTCGGCTTAGCCATCAAGAAAAAATTTGATGTCAAAATCGAAGCCAATTCGGATGCAACTAAGGCCCATTTCCACAGTGTTACCAGCTTAGCGCGCTTTATCGAATCACAGCGGCCATAGGAGAGGAATATGCAAAGTCGTGAACAAATCCTCGCCATGCTGAGCACTATTTTAGTGGATGAATTCGAAATTGATGCCGAGGCAATAACGCCTGAGGCCAACTTGTACGAAGAACTCGATCTCGACAGCATCGATGCCGTTGACTTAGTGATCAAGCTGCAGCAACTCACTGGCAAAAAAATTCAACCTGATGAATTTAAATCCGTTCGCACAATCAACGATGTGATTAATGCCATCGAAGGTTTAGTGAAAGACTAATGCGCGCCTTGCTACAGATCTTAACCGCCCTAACTTTGCTGGCCTACCCCGTTGCCGTGTATTTAGGGCTCAGTTACTTGCCTGCTGGCACCATAGCACTCGTGCTGTGTTTATTGCTGATCGTGCGGTTAATGCTACAAAAGCAAAAGGTTAAGACGTTAGTATTGCCACTGTTGGTGGGGATTGCACTTACGGCAGGCAGTTATCTTGCCAAGCGCAGCGACTGGTTATTGTATTACCCAGTAGTGATAAATCTCACTATGCTGGCACTGTTCAGTTATTCGCTACACACTGGCCCTAGCATGATCGAGCGTTTAGCCCGCTTAAAAGAGCCTCATTTACCGGATACTGCCATTGGGTATCTTAAAAAAATCACCTTACTTTGGTGTGGCTTATTTATTTTCAATGGCTCGATGGCAGCTTACACGGCTAGCTTTACGAGTTTAGCAACCTGGACCTTGTATAACGGTTTGATTGCATACGTACTCATGGGACTGCTCCTCGGTGGGGAGTGGTTATATCGCAGCTTTTGGTTGAAGAAAACATGACACAGCTACTCAAAAACTGGTTAACCCAAGGGCCATTCGCCCAACAACTGATCAGCTTTAATCACCACGACATCGTCACTGGTGCATTATTTACCAATCAAGTGGCCTATTTTTACCAGCAACTTTTGGCTGCCCCTGAGAAAAAATGGCTGCTCGCCAGTGATACCAGCGATCTGTTTGCGGTGGGATTATGTGCGGCGCTGTTAGCAGGCAAGGAAATAATCCTACCTCCCAACACCCAAACCGGCACGCTGAGCGAGTTAACCCACCAGTTTGAAGGTATATTGTCGGACAAGCCTTTTTGTGAAAGTCAGGCCTTTATTCTACTGAGAAAAGAGCTGAGCCTGCCGAGCAAGCCTTGGCCCGCAAGCAAAGCTATCGGTGAGTTAGTGCTATTTACCTCCGGCAGCAGCGGCGAACCTAAGGCGATCCGCAAAACACTGCAGCAATTAGACATTGAAGTCTCAGCACTCGAACAGACCTTTGCCGAACATTTACCCCATTGCAGTGTGGTTTCAACGGTTTCCCACCAGCATATCTATGGCCTGTTATTCAAGATTTTGTGGCCACTCGCCGCCAGCCGGCCGTTTTTAAGTGAGCAGATTGAATACCCAGAAACCTTAAGCTATTACACCGCTTTACTGCCAAATCTGTGTTTGATCAGTAGTCCGGCCCAGTTATCGCGCTTGCCTAAAGCCTTAGAGCACGAGCGGCAACTGCGCTCACCTAGCTTAGTGTTTAGTTCTGGCGGGCCCTTAAGTTTTGCCGCAGCCAAAGGTGTCAGCCAGTGCTATGGTCATCTGCCGATCGAAATCTTTGGTAGCACAGAAACCGGCGGCATCGCCTATCGCCGTCAGCATGAGGCCGATGAACCTTGGCAAGTATTTGACAGAATATCGATAGGTCAAGATCCTAGTGACGGCGCTTTGCTGCTGAAATCCCCCTATTTGGCTGACGATGAATGGCTGCGCTGCGAAGATAAAATCGAACCGACTGAAAATGGCCAGTTTAGACTCAAGGGCCGACTCGATCGCATCGTTAAGATACAGGAAAAACGTCTCTCATTACCCCAAATGGAAACACTGTTAGGCAGTCACGCCTATGTTGAGCAAGCCGCACTGGTGGTATTGCCGCAGTTTAAATCCCAACTGGGCGCGGTCGTGACCCTCTCCGCGCTTGGCCGCAGTGTGCACCAAGAGCAGGGAAAACTCAGTATCAACAATGCGTTAAAAGCACATTTACTGACGCAATTTGAGCGCGTCACGCTGCCACGCCGCTGGCGTTATCCGGATATTTTGCCGCTGAACACTCAGGGTAAGCGTGTCACTGCCCAGTTAGTCGAGTTATTTGATCATGATTAAATCGAGTTTACCGCCGATCCTGCATTCTCATATCGGCATGGATAACATTGAATTACGTTTGTTAGTGGCAGCCGACCTTGAATCTTTTAAGGGACATTTTCCCGAGCAAGCCGTACTGCCAGGCGTGACGCAATTAGATTGGGCGGTGCGTTTAGGCTGCCAACATTTCGGCTATTGCGAAGCCGTAGCCAACTTAGAAGTGCTTAAGTTTCAGCAACTCATACTGCCGGGGCAAGAAGTCACCTTAAGCATTAGCAATAATGCGGCTAAGGGGAAACTCAGCTTCGCCTATAGCGATGGTGAACACCGCTACGCGTCAGGCCGTATCGCCTTCGATATCTCGCCCGTTAACAGCAAGCCTTCTGATACCAACAGCCGCGATGGGGCGAGCCAGTGCTAACACCTCCCAGCGACTTAGTTGAGTCCGCGCCCATCAAGCTCGCCTTAGTGATCCCCAATTACAATCACAGCGCCGCGATTGCCCAGACTTTGGCCGAACTCGCGCAGTTTAATCTGTCCTGTTATTTGATTGATGATGGCAGCAATGACGAAACCCGTTATCTGCTGCAATCCTTAGCCCAAACCTATCCTTGGGTGACTTTGCTGCTGCATCCTTACAACCGTGGTAAAGGCGCTGCTGTGATGACCGGCCTACGTCGAGCCTACCGCGATGGCTTTAGCCATGCACTGCAGGTCGATGCCGATGGTCAACACCATCTGGCCGATATTCCGGCTATGATAGCCAAGGCGCAGGCTAAGCCAGACGCGCTCATTTCAGGCAAACCCGAGTACGATGAATCCGTGCCTAAGGGCAGGCTCTATGGCCGTTATATCACCCATTTTTGGGTGTGGGTCGAAACCTTAAGCTTTGATATTCAAGATTCTATGTGTGGCTTTCGCGTTTATCCGCTGGCCGCCACCGAGGGATTACTGTGCCAGCAAGCCTTAACGGAACGAATGGATTTTGATATCGAAATCCTGGTCAAACTCTACTGGCAAGGGGTGGAAATTTTATTCCAGCCGACTCAGGTGATTTATCCCGAAGGCGGTGTCAGTCACTTTCAAGTTGTGGCCGACAATGTGCGCATCACTAAGCTGCACACTCGACTGTTTTTTGGCATGCTCAAACGCCTGCCTTGGCTGTTAAAGCGAAAGCCGTTGCGACAAGCCGCGCAAAACTCCCATTGCTCGTCAGCAACACAATCGACCTTTACAACATCCTCAACTTCAGCCATCCATTGGTCGAGCATGAAGGAGCGCGGCAGTTACTGGGGCATCAAACTGTTAGCCGAAAGCTATCGTATTGGCGGCCATTGGTTGTGCCGCGCCATTATGTACCCGGTGATTTGCTATTTCTTCCTCACAGGCAAAGTCACCCGCGACGCCTCGTTAGATTTCCTGCGCCGCGTGCAAGTGCTTGAGCCGCAACATCCTCAGCTCAATCACAATGTTGGCTGGCGCGATAGCCTGAATCACTTTTTAGCCTTTGGCAATGCCGCACTCGATAGAATCGATGCGTGGTGCGATCGCATCCAATTGAGCCAAGTGGATTTCCCCGATCGCCAAGTGCTGGCCGACCAACTCGAAAGCGGTAAAGGCGCGGTGTTATTGGTGTCGCACCTGGGTAATTTAGAACTCTGCCGCGCCATTTCAATCCACCAGCGCAAAGTCAAAGTAAACGTCATGGTGTTAACGAACCATGCGGAAAACTTCAATAGGGTACTCAAGCAGTTAAACCCTGATAGCACGCTCAATCTTATTCAAGTGACCGAGCTGAATCCTGCGACGTCTATGCTGTTGCAGCAAAAAATAGAAGACGGTGAACTGGTGGTGATCGCGGGCGATAGAACCTCATCACATACCCAAGGTCGCGTCATGTACGCGCCCTTTATGGGCCAAGATGCGGCGTTTCCCCAAGGGCCGTTTATTTTGGCAGGTTTACTCGATTGTCCTGTATTTTTAATGTTTTGCCTGCGGGAACAGGGCCGTTATCGGGTGCATGTAGAGCACTTCGCCGACACACTAAAAGGCCCGCGAGCGGGCAGAATGGACAGATTACAGCAGGCGGTAAATCGCTATAGCGAACGCTTAGCATACTTTGCCAGACGCGAGCCTTTGCAATGGTTTAACTTCTTCGATTTTTGGCATAAACACAGTGAGTTAGAACGCGTATCAGCCCATTTAGTACAAGCCGATGCTGTAACAGCAGAGTCAGCATCACCGCCGATCCCAGATCCGAATCATAATACAGACAGGACGTACCCATGAGCTACACCCAAGCCGTTGACTCAAAGAATCAATCAGACTTAAAGACTGTTGAGTTCGGCCGTCAATTTCTTACCTTAGAACAAGTGGTTGCCGTCGCCAAAGGCGCGCCAGTCAAGCTCTGTGATGATGCGGATTATCAAGAATATATTCAAAAAGGTGCGCGCTTTATCGATAGCCTGCTGCACGAAGAAGGCGTGGTTTATGGTGTAACCACAGGTTATGGCGACTCTTGCACAGTCAATGTGGGCTTAGATCTGGTCCACGAATTACCACTGCATTTAATGCGCTTTCACGGCTGCGGTTTAGGCGAGACCTTAAGCATAATGCAGGCCCGCGCGGTGATGGCTTGCCGTTTAAACTCCTTAGCCATTGGCAAATCTGGCGTGACCTATGAGCTATTAAAGCGCATAGAAACCTTGCTCAATCTCAACATAGTGCCAGTGATCCCAGAGGAAGGTTCGGTCGGTGCCAGCGGTGATTTAACGCCGCTGTCCTATTTAGCCGCCGTATTAGTCGGTGAGCGCGAAGTCATCTACCAAGGTGAACGCCAAACCACGCAAGCGGTGTACGCTAAGCTCAACATCACCCCGCACGTCCTGCGGCCAAAAGAAGGCTTAGCCCTGATGAACGGCACGGCGGTAATGACGGCCTTGGCCTGTTTAGCCTTCGATCGCGCCCAATATCTTGCCCGCTTAAGTAGCCGCATTACCGCTATGGCGTCGTTAACGTTAAAAGGCAACTCGAACCATTTTGATGACATCTTATTTGCCGCTAAACCGCATCCGGGGCAAAACCAAATTGCCACTTGGATACGGGAAGATTTAAATCACCACGAACACCCGCGTAATTCCGACAGGCTGCAGGACAGATATTCCATCCGCTGCGCGCCGCACATTATCGGCGTGTTGCAGGATGCACTGCCGTTTATGCGTCAGTTTATCGAGACCGAAGTCAACAGCGCCAACGACAACCCGATTGTCGACGGCGAAGGCGAGCATATTCTCCACGGTGGCCATTTTTACGGCGGCCATATTGCCTTTGCGATGGATTCACTGAAAAATACGGTGGCCAACTTAGCAGACCTTATCGACCGCCAAATGGCGTTAGTGATGGATCCTAAGTTTAACAACGGCTTACCCGCTAACTTATCCGGCTCAACCGGAGAGCGCCGCGCGATTAATCACGGCTTTAAAGCGGTGCAAATTGGCGTATCGGCGTGGACAGCAGAAGCGCTCAAACACACTATGCCCGCCAGCGTGTTCTCACGTTCGACCGAATGCCACAACCAAGACAAGGTGAGCATGGGCACTATTGCCGCCCGCGACTGTATGCGCGTACTGCAATTGACCGAACAAGTCGCGGCGGCAGCCTTGCTCGCCATGACCCAAGGTATGGGTCTGCGTATCGCCCAAAATGAACTGGACGAAGCCTCGCTCACGCCTTCATTGGCGAAAACCCTCGCTCAAGTGCGCGGTGATTTTGAGACCTTAATTGAAGACAGGCCGCTCGAAGCCGTGCTGCGCCAAACCATAGCCAAAATCCAAGCGGGCGAATGGGAAGTGTGCCGATGAGATCATTACTCACTATCGATATGGAAATGCAAATCCCCTTCCACGATGTGGATTCGATGGGGATCACTTGGCATGGCAATTACCTGCGTTATTTCGAAATAGCTCGCTGTAAACTGCTCGATGAGCTGGGCTATAACTACCGCCAAATGCAAGCATCTAACTATGCGTGGCCAATTATCGATTTGCAGATTAAATACGTCAAAGCCAGCACCTTCGAGCAAAAAATCACAGTGCGCGCCGAGTTAGTCGAGTGGGAAAACCGCTTAAAGATCAATTATCAAATTCGCGACGTTGAAACGGGTGCGCGCATCACTAAGGGTTATACCATTCAGGCGGCGGTCGATATGAACACCCAAGAATTGTGCTTTGTCACCCCAGAGGTGTTTCGAGACAAAATAGCCCCCCTGCTTGCTAAG